>JACCYR010000372.1 GCA_013696385.1 Acidobacteriota bacterium | reverse complement strand
GATTGTAAAAGCGAAGATTTCATTTTGAAAAAGCTAGAGCAAGTTGTTTTTCTTTGAATGTATGTAGTTCATAATTTGAAATAAAAAGCTCATTTCCCTTTTGATTTGAAGTAGCTGTTTGGTTTCGTATTCCATACATCAAATTCTAAGACTCAATATTTGCAAAAGAGAAAAGATCACGAACAAACGGCGAATCGTCATACGTCAGAAGCCATTTGTGCGGACATTTCTTCAAAGTTTCGGCAAATTGGGCGTGGTCGAAAGTTTTGTGTAAATTTCCGTTTTTGCCATACAGTGCGGAACTTGTCGCCGAAAAATATGGCGGGTCGAGAAACAAAAATACATTTTTGCCTTCGCCATTGATAACTTTCTCGTAACTGAAAATTTTCAATTAAAACTTCGGTCAAATCACATTTTAAAATCGGTTTGTATCTGATGCCTTCGACGATTTGCGCTTTTATTTCCATTTAGTTTGCAGTTTCCGCTTGTTCCAAAATTATCATGAATTTATTTTCCCGCGCTTCGTGAAAGAGTTTTTTGAGAAATTCCCTGTTTGCCGCGCCAATTAAATTGTCCGCACAGAATTTAGTCAAAATCTCATCGTTCATTTCGGAAGTGATTGAGCCGACGAGTTTGCTTGAAGTCAGACGAATCTGCGCTTTGCAAACAAGCGGTTTTGCGCCGAGTTTGACGTTTTGCAGATTTGTATAAAGCATCATTTTAACAAGTCCGTCTTTGATGTCGTTTTTGCCCGGCAGTTTGGCGCGACTGCTGTGTTTGGCTTCGATTAGATAGACGGTTCCGGGTTCGAGGCGCGTTTCGTCAACCGTGAAAAAGTATTTGCCGAACAGCGCGTTGGTTATCGTAACTTTGCCTTTTGTGTCGGTTGCCAAGGCTTCTTTCGGTTGGTTGGTTACGAATTCGCGGTTTTGCGCTTTTTGAGATTTCAGACGCGAAAATTCGATAAATTTGTTTGGCGTTTCGGTAAATTTTATCAACTCAGTCAAAGCTGTTTCGTCGTGCAGATAAGTTTTGGTGTTTTTGGAAATTTCCGCGTAAGCAAGTTTGGCTTTTTCAAAGATGCTTTTTAATTGTTTTGCTTCGCGTTCGTTCCATTCACGCGCCGTGCCTTTGAAACTAAAAACTTCGCCCAACCGCGCTAAAATATAATTATTATCAAATTTTTGCGCTGTGATTTGGTCATTTCTTTTCGTGTTTTTCGCCGCTTCGCTGTAATAAGCAAGAACGACGTGAACATCTAACAGACTCAGAAGCGAAACCGTGTCCCATTGCAAAAAATCGCGTTCGCCGCCTAAACCTTCGTCTTTGACGACGGGAATTATCGTTACTTTTTTTCCGTCAACCGCGAGTGAGTCATAAACTCGTTCGTATGGATATGACCGAGTGCGTTTCGGCGAAATCCAACGACTGACGGCGATTTTTTCTTTGCCATTTTCAAGCAAAAACGCGCCGGTTGATTTGTTTATATCAAAATTTTCAAGTTTGTATGTTTGCAAATTATCATTGACGAATTGTTTGTAATTTATTTTCTCGACTTCGCCGGTAATTCCATTTGTTTGCTGGTATAAAATTTTTTGAAAAGAAATTTCACGCCAAAGCGCGAAGTTCGCAAAGAAATTTAGAGAGTTTATATGAGAATTTGTAGATGAAATTTTTTGAAACGCTTGGCTTTCCCTTTGCGTTCTTTGTTTGAAATTTTTTCGATTTAATTTAGATGATTCTCGCGGTTTGACTTCGACCACCGAACCGAGTTTAACGAAAGTATTTTCACGATTGACTTTCACTTTCAAGCGCGGCGAAGCACGATTATCGCCTATTTCTGCCGCATCAGAGCGGAAAGTAATTGAATATGCAGTTCTTAATTGAATAACAATATCATCATATGCCTTTTGAATTTCGCCGAGCTGCCGAATCGGATAATAAACTCCGCCGGAAATTTGCGCCAGTTTTTCGCCTTCACCTTCAGCTTTTGAAGTTAAAGCCATATAACGAGTTCTAAGCGGGTCAACTGTCGCATTCGGGTCGCGGTTTTGCTGTGAAGCGGCAATCAGTCCCGATGGGACATACAGCGGATAAACCAGCGCGCCGCTTTCCTGGATTGAACCAAGCAGCGAATCAAACGACAAAAAAGAGCGATTATCGTCGCCATCCGTTAAAGTTACAATTGCTGTTCTTTCGCCCTTTAACGGACGTAAAGTTTCCGCCAAAGTATAGGCGAGCGCGTCATAAAAAGCCGTTCCTCCGCCCGCATCAAAAGTGTCGAGGCTTTCCGAGAGTTTCCCTTTATCGGTAGTAAAAGTTGATAAAGTTTTGACATCTTCATTGAAAATAATGATGGCGATTCTGTCGCTCGGTCGAACTGTATTGACAAAATTTCTCGCGGCTTTGCGGATAAAATCAACGTAATTGTCAACGCTGCCTGAAACGTCCAAAAGCAAAACAAGGTTAAACGAGGCGGTTGTCGGTTCAACCGATAAAACCTCGCGTTTTATGCCTGATTCGATAACTTCAAAATCTTTCGCCTGCAGATCGGGAATGGCACGATTATTAATATCCGTAACCTGTATCAGAACCTTTTTTATCTGTGAGTTTGCCGTATTCGGAGCAGTTTTTTTATCGGCGAAAGTTGGTTCGCGTTTGAGCGGCGGCAAAGTTTTCGCGTAATCGCCGAAGTATTTCGGGCTTGCCCGCCGAATTGCTTCCATTAAAAGCGAATCGCCGCTGCGAATAATCGCTTTTGCCGCATCAGTTAACGGTCTTTCGCGCAAATCTGACGGAACTTCATTCGGATTAACATTCAAAAGAATAATGCCGCGGGCGGTTGTCAGGTTTAATTCAATTTGTTCATTGTTCGTTGTTCGTTGTTCTTTGCTTGTCAGCTTTTTATCTTTATTTTCGTTATCTGTTGTTTCTTCTTCGTTTTCTTCGGCTTCACTTTTCTCCCTTTCTCCTTTTCTCCCTTTCTCCCTTTCTTCGCCGACAATTTTGCCTTTAACAACAAACTTCCCCGCCGCTTTTTCCTTAACTTTTTCGAGTTCGACATCGCTCAAATAACGCGGGCGCGACTCGGTCCAGACAAAATTATAACGAACATCATCAAGCGGAACGTCGGCTGAAATTGTGCCGGTATCGGTTTCGACATCTGCCGACTGCAAATTGCCCGAAACACGCACTTCGCCTTCGCCGGTTTTGACGCGCAGGCGGACTCGCGGCGGCAGTTTTATTATTAAATCAATCCTCGTTTGCGAACTTTGCGGAGCAACTTCAATTTTCAGATTTCCGTCCGCATTAGCAATTTTAAGGTCGCTTTCAATAAAAGATTTATTAGTATTTGCTTGAACAATATATGTATTATTGTCTTTATCATCCGCCGCGCCCGTTTCTCCCGCTTGAATTTCAACGCGCCCGTAAAGATTGGTAATTTCAACCAAACCGCCAGATTTGATGTCAAAATTTCGGTTAAAATTTTGCGCCTGAACAATTACTGCACAGAAAATTATTAGAAGAAGGCTGGAAATTTTCATAATTTGTGATGCGTCATAAGATAGTTTACTCACGCTTTACGATTCAAGTTTTGCTCGTGAGTTTGCCTGATTGTTCGAGCCGATCGCGGATGTGCCTTTGCCAATTGCTTCTCGATTGGTCGGATTCTTCAAACTGTTCAAGCAAATCCTGCATTGATTCGCCGCCGACCTGCCGTGTTTTTAAATATAGCAAAGCAGCCACAATCGTAAAAAACGAAACAATTAAAATTGAAATTGGCAGATAAAAAATTTGTGTTAAAGCCTCTCTAAACGCATATCTCAACCTTGTTCCTTCATTGGTGTCTTCTTTATCGTTTTTGATGATTACATTTTTGTCTGCGCCGATGCTGATTGATATATTTCCCTCACCTTCATCATTTATCCGGGCGGCTTTTGAGATTTCATCGCTTTGAGCAGATGAAGTTTCCGTATTTTGACTCGAAACAGCTGTTTTTTCTGTTTCTGGAGTAAATTCCCTGACGAGTGCTTTGGCAAAAAAAGCAATAAAAAGAGATATAAAAATAGGAATAAAAAACATCATCAAAATAGTTGTTAAAATTGTCCGAAATGAACGCTTAACTAATGTTTTCGAGCGTTTTAAGGCGGCAAAC
>JACCYR010000302.1 GCA_013696385.1 Acidobacteriota bacterium | reverse complement strand
AGCAAGTTTCCAACCACCAACTTTTACCGCTGAAGTGAATACAATAAAAGATTAACTTAAAAATAACAATTTAAAGAGACACATGAATGGTTTAGTTTCGCACAAATTGCTCTCAACTATCTTTAATGGCAAAATAAAGTTATAAAGAATTATGAAAATTTATTCCGTTAATTGTAGCAAGCAAAGTTTTGCTTCACTCATCGAACAAACGGTTTTCTTATTTTATCTAACCGAACGTAATGTGATATAATCCTTATTTATTGAAATTGTGGTTTAGCATTTAGTCTTGAGGTTGAAAATCTCTGATACCTGCTTCGTTATCACGTCCCAAGCTGTTTCAATACAATAATTTAATTTCAACACTGCGCAGTTCTTAGTGAGAAATGAGAAAAACAGTAAAGATGGAAACGATTGGATAAACTCCCTGAAACAAAGCCCAAATGAAATTGGCGGTGTGCAAGATAATGTAAATTGCTTTTTAATAAGCACAAAAGTAAGAAGTTATGAAAATTCTGTTATACAATCCCGACAACGGTATTACCCGAAACTTTATGCCGCATCTTTGGATGTTTTTGCTGCAAGCCTTAACTCCCAAAGAACACGAAGTAATTTTGATTGACGGCAATGCCAAAGCGATGACACGCGAAGAACTCGTGCAGTTTTGCCGCGATGAAAATATCGGACTTGTCGGCATCGGCGCGATGACGCGAATGGTGGCGCGGGCATATCACGTGGCTGACGCTTTGCGCGATGCCGGAATAAAAGTAGTGATGGGCGGACCACACGTTACCGAATGTCCCGACGAAGCACTTGGGAAAGACGGCGGAAAGCGGCATGCCGATGCGGTTGCGCTTGGCGAAGCCGACGAAACTTGGGGTTTAATCGTGGCGGACGCGGCAAATGGCGAGTTAAAGGAAATTTATCAACCTGAAATTGACCCGAAAGGCAATGATAAAAAGCCGAACTTGCAGCCTTATCCGCATATTCCCTGGGAAACTTTGGATTTAGAACAATTCAGCCTTGTACCGAAATTTTTCCGTCCGTTTTTATCAAAAATGGGCGAAGGTTGGGGAACATTTCACGTTGTCCCAATTGAAACGGGACGCGGTTGTCCTTACGGCTGCGAATTCTGCACGGTTACGGGATTTTTTGGCGATTCGATTCGTTTTCGCACCAATGAAAGCGTTGTCGAAGAGCTTTTGAGATTAAAAGAACGCGCCAAACGCGAAAAAGGGCAAATAGCCGTTTTCTTTATTGACGACAATCTCGCTATCAACAAAAAGCGCGTGAAATCTTTGCTAAAAGATATTATCGCGGCGGACGCACAGCTCCCTTGGGTCGCGCAAATCAGCGCAAATCTGCTCGGCGATGAAGAATTAGTTGATTTAATCGCTGAATCGGGCGGCAAATGGGTTTTTATCGGAATGGAATCAATTGACCCGCAAAATATGGCTTCGGTCAACAAAAATTTTTCAAAACCGGCAGATTACAAACAAGTTCTTGACCGTCTGGCAAGCCGCAACATTTACGCGATTACGTCGTTTATTTTCGGAATGGACAACGATACAAACGGCGTGGCGGACAGAACGCTCGAACAAATTGAAAGTTGGTCGCCCGGACTTCCCGTTTTCGGTCAGCTTACGCCGTTTCCGTCAACTCCGCTTTATACGCGGCTCGAAAAAGAAGGTCGCTTAAGTCGTCCAAAACACTGGCTTGAATTTGCGCCGTTTGTGATGGCACACACGCCTTCAAAAATGACGATAGAAGATGCGCGAACCGAAGTCGGGCAAGCGTGGGAAAGGTCTTACAGTGCCGAAAGAAATGCCGAAGCGATTGCCGCAATTAAAAATCAACCGATTCAATATCGCATCAGCCATTTGGTTTCGCGTCTTTTCTTTCGCGGAATTTATTTCCCGCAAATGAAAAAGCGTGATTGGATGAAACTTTTATTTGACAATCGGCGGACAATTCTCGGTTTGACGAAAGAGGGATTTTCGACCTGGCGGGCGGCGCGGAAAAGACAAAAGATGAAAACTGTCGCTTCGCAAACGGCTTAAACTTTCTTCCTTTGCGCTCTTTTGCGCCTTTGCGTGAAATTATTTTTCTTTTTTTTCTTAAGTGTAGTTGATTTCGCCTCTAAAACGGCGATTCGTCATCATCTTTATCAAAAACGATTCGGCGTTTGATTTTTGGTTGTTTTTCTTCGCGCAAATCCTCCGGTTGAATTGCCTGCAAAGCCGGATTGCCGTCGCCGTCTTTGAGCAAAACTTCGATGCGCCGTTCGGCTTGATTTAAGCGTTCCTGACATTCACGCGAAAGACGCACGCCGTCTTCAAAGAGTTTGAGACTTTCTTCTAAAGACAAATCGCCTTCTTCCAGCCCGCGCACAATTTTTTCGAGTTCTTTTAAAGAGGCTTCAAATGTTTGATTCTTCGCGTTCATAAGATTTTTTAAAGTTTGTTGAATCCATTGAGTTTATTGAGAAAATCCTAATTTGTTAACTCAATAAACTCTAAAAACTCAATGAACTCATTTAAAGATTCCGTCTGTATTTTTCAAAATGTCTTCCAGATTTGAAACGCCGAGTTGTTCGCCCGCCTTTTTTATTCCGCCTTTTTGAGCGACAACAATCAATTCCTGTCCGATTTTTTCGGCAATCCGACGCGCCAGAACCTCATCTTTGACGGCGACAACCTGCCACCTTTCGCCATTACGCTTTAGACTTAGTTCAAGCGGACGGTCAGGTAATTTGCTTTTGATAAAAGCCTTATCACTTTCTTGTGTAATGTCCAGATATTTTTCCGCGCCGATAGCAATTGCCCAAAACGGAATGTTGTCAAATTTCTGCGTTTTATCACGAATCAAATCCGGCAATTCGGATTTGGCGCGTTCTTTCAGCGCGGACATAAAGGGCGCAACTGCTTGCGCGAGTTTTTGAATTGTCGAAGGTGCTAAACCGCGTCCGTAAAGTTCGACGGCTTTGTCAGTAATCTGCGGCACAAAGTCATCAACCACACCATCGGTGTCAACCAATTCATCAATTGCTTTTTGGTCATCGCGCCGCGCCGCGTCTACTAAAAGGGCAAGCGAATACTGCGGCGTTTTCTTTAAATTTTGCCAATAAAAATAGCCAAAAATTCCGCCAACAATTAAAACAACGGCAAGCAAAACTCCAAGGATTTTCAAGATTTTCGGAAAAACGCTTGGCTTTTTCGGCTTTTGATAATCGCCGAATTCGGGAACAACTTCCTCTTTTAGCGACAGCGTTTCGCCTTTTGATTCGTTTAAATCTACGGTAAATTTCGACATCTATGTTAGCCGCAAAAGTACAAAACCTCAAAAAAACTTTGTGTTTTTTGCGCCTCTTTGCGGCAAATTATTTTTCCTTTCGCAAAACTTCTGCTTCAAGTTTCCCATTTGCAAGGCGAATTTTCAATCTATCTTTAATATTTACACGATTTATATCATGCAGAATTTCGCCTTTCTCATTTTTCAAAATAGAATAACCGCGCTTCAAAACCGAAAGCGGTGAAAGCGCGTCCAAAGAAGCCATCGAAATTTTCAGTTTTTCGCTCTTTGCATCACTCATATTTTTCATCGCAGAAATTTTCTTTTGCCGCAAAAGCGCAAGTCGAATTTTCTTTTCGTTTAACCTGGAAGTAAGTTTCAACGGTGATATTCGATTGCTTAAACTTTCCAAACGCTGTTCCTTAATTTTAATTTTTTCCGTTAGAGCATTGCGGATTTGCCCCATAAAATCTTCAATTTCATATCGCCAATCTTTTACGCGGTTTGGAAACTCGGTAAAAACCGGCGACAGCGCAAGTTCCTGCAAATCGGCACGCGCTTGCAAAAGTTTGTAATCAATCAGTTGAAATAAATCCTGCGTTCGCTGATAAATAAATGCTTCCAAACCTTCCTCGCTTTCAGCGACAATTTCGGCGGCGGCAGAAGGTGTCGGCGCACGACGGTCGGCGACAAAATCGGCAATCGTAAAATCAATTTCGTGTCCGACGGCGGAAATTACGGGAATCGTTGAATTTCTAATCGCCCGCGCCACTCTTTCTTCATTAAACGCCCACAAATCTTCCGATGAACCGCCGCCGCGCCCGACAATCAAAACGTCAATTTTTTCGCCTGTATTCTGATTATATTGATTGGCAAGGTTTATCGCCGCTTCGATTTCTTCGCCCGCCGTTTCGCCCTGCACTCTCGTCGGAATTAAAGTGATATTCACGGTTCGCGTTCTTCGTGATAAAACATTCAAAATATCGTAAAAAGCCGCACCGTTCGGGCTTGTTACAACACCGACGCGCTTGGGCAAAAGTGGCAAACCGCGTTTTAGTTCTTCGGCGAATAAACCTTCGCGGGCGAGTTTCGCTTTAATTTGCTCAAACGCAACCTTCAACGCGCCTTCGCCGACGGGCTGCAGCGATTCGACCAGCATTTGATATTCGCCTTTCGGCTGATAAACGCTCAATTTCCCGCGCACACGAACTTGCAAACCGTCAAAAGGCTGAAATCTGATGCGCTGATTATTGCGAATATAACAAGCCGCTTTGAGTTGCGAATCGCCGTCGTGCAGCGTGAAATACCAATGCCCGGAATGCGCCGCGACAAAATTGACAATCTGGGCTTCAACCCAAACAGACGCAAAACCGCGCTCCAACGCCGTTTTAACTTGCTCATTAAGTTCCGAAACCGTCAAAGGTCGGCGTTCCTCTTCATCGAAAAGAGATTGTAAAAGCGAAGATTTCATTTTGAAAAAGCTAGAGCAAGTTGTTTTTCTTTGAATGTATGTAGTTCATAATTTGAAATAAAAAGCTCATTTCCCTTTTGATTTGAAGTAGCTGTTTGGTTTCG
>JACCYR010000237.1 GCA_013696385.1 Acidobacteriota bacterium | reverse complement strand
CCGATAATCAATTTTAACGGCGAGGTCTTCGCCGCGTTTATATTGGCGGTCAAGCATAATTTCAAGATTATCGCTTTCTTTTTTTCCGTCGTAATTAAATTTCAAAGGCGTTCCGTTTGCCAGCGTAACGGAGTTGATAATCATTGACGCCGCGTCCAGATTAAATTTCTGCAAATCCTTAAATGGCGCAAGCGTTACGACCGTCGAGCCGTAGGCTTGCTCTTTGTCCCAATCAAAACGCAAATCAATCGAAACATTTTTTATATCAACCTCGCGGCTGCGAACATAATTAGCGGGCGGAAGTTTTTTAACCTTTTCATCGTCCTGCCGGTTTGGAAATTGCTGCATCGGACGGGCATTTGCAATTTGGGCAAACGTCAATAAAAACAATAAAAAGAAAGCCGAAACTTTCAGCCGAAATGATTTTGGATTCATAAATTTTTTTATCAAATTTTAATTTTCTCAGACAGAGCTTTTTTCAGGTTTTACTACGTTAGTTTGAGAATGATTGTTTCAAACGGGTTGCTGAAAAATAAATTTGGGCGGGATCGTCGGCAAGCTGCAAACTTTCGCTGCTTGAAAACACTTTGAATTTCTCCTGTATTAGAGTAGCAAGCCGAAACTTAGCCGGAATGAATGCGTGCAAAAATTTTACGCAACCTCTTCAGCTAAAGTTTCGGCGTTACGAGGATAAAATGCAAATTGTTAAAAGTCCTCGGAAATACGCCAACGAATCGTGTCAGCGACTCTTTAAGGTAATTTGTTCGATTTTACCTTGTTATGCGGTGTTTTCCGTTTAAGATAAATTTCCATAAACAAAATTGTCAGTGTTTAGCCAGACATTTCCCCCGTTTTGCTTTTAAGTTAAAAGATATACGCCGCATCAACCGACAGTTTAGCAAACCGGTAATAACCAAACACCTTACGGCATCTGTATCTGGTCATCAGCAACGAAGATAATATTATCGCGGATATTGACCGTTACTTGCTGTCCGGCATAGGCACTCGCGCTTTCGACTCTCATTTTTGTTTTATTGTTTTAGGTAAATTTACATTGAAATTCATTTTTTGCCAACAATCTCTTTAATTACTCCGACGCATTCAAGTTGCGACATTCACCGCTTCGCAACCTTTCGGATTTTTCTCACGTCTAAAAATCGGTTAAGCTATTCTCCCGAACTTTTCTTTGACCATTTATAAATAATGAAAAAAATTATTCGTTCATTCGCAATTTTACTATTTTTTTCCTTCCACATTTTTGCCCAAACACACAATGACGCGGTGCTTGCGCGAGTTACGTTGCAAGATAAAACAAGCCGCGATGCAAGCGGAAAATTAAACACTTTATCTGCCGCCGAACATCTCTTTCGGGCTGATGTTTATTCCGCCAACCGGCAATTTCCGCAAGCCCGTGAGCATTGGCAAAAAATCCTTGACAATTATTCGACTGAAGCGGCGGCGATGCCGAAAGTGCTGTTCGGCATTGCGCGGTCATATATGTGGGAACGCGAATATCAAAAAGCGGTTTTTTGGTTCGACAAGCTGACGAAGGATTATCTCGGCACAAAAGAAGGGCGCGAAGGTCTGGCGTATAAAGGCGCAAGCTATGTGCGGATGAACAAAAACGCTGAAGCGGCAATCACTTACGAGCAATACACGATAATGTTTCCCAATGGCGAGAAAATCGAATCTGCTTATTTGAATCTGATTGACTCGTTGCGCGAGGCAAAAAAATATGACGAGGCAAACGCTTGGGTTGATAAAACACGGCTAAAGTTTTCCGGTTTGCCAACCGAAATGAATGCGCTGCAAGCGCGTCTGCGGATGGAAATTTATCGCGGAAACTGGGACAAAGCAATTAGCGCGGCGGAAATGATGCTGAATTTGCGCGACTTCGGCGGTTCGATGACGAGTGCCGATGAAGTAAAATATCTGAAAGCGTTTGCAACAGAAAAAGGCGGGCGCAAAAGCGAAGCGATTGCAGTATATTCGTCAATCGCGGACACACCGACATCTTATTACGGCGGACTTGCCACCGAAAAATTAAAACAACTCGGTTTGACCACTTTGGCAAACAACCGCGCTTCTTCGATACCAAGCAGTTACGCAAGCAGTTATCCGATTATCTATCGCGCAGAAATTCTGCGCTACGCCAAACCGCGAAAGATTGACCCGCGATTCATTCTGGCGATTATGAAACAGGAAAGCAGTTTCCGCGCCCGCGCCAAATCGCCTTCCGCTGCCCGCGGACTTCTCCAACTCGTTTATGACACTGCCGTCAAATACAACGCAAACGCCGGTTTCCCGAATATAGAAGCCGACGATTTATACATTCCGGCGACAAACATCGCCATTGGCAGCGCGTATATTGCCGATTTGAAAAATCAATTCAACGATTTGTATGAAGCAATCGCGGCTTCGTATAACGGCGGCGAAGACAACGCGGCGCGGTGGTTAGAGAGAAGCAAACCGAAAGAAGCAGGAATTTTCGCATCGGAAGTCGGTTTTGCCGAAACAAAAAATTACGTTTTCAAAGTGATGAACAATTTCCGCGTTTATCGTCAGCTTTATACAGAAGAGCTGGTGAAAAAATGATCAAAATAAACTTGCCAGAATTTAGCTAAAGCAAATAATTTGGAAATGTATGACAGACTGTCAGTCTGTCGCAATCGGCTAACAGCCGGTTGGACAAATCACTCTAAATTCTAATGCCGCGTTTAAATTTCTTTCGAGAACGTCTTTCGACTTGCCCCATTTAGCAAACTGTCATACTATCCTAGCTTAAATTTCATTTCAGGATTCGGGTTTCAAAATAATTTTAATTGAAGAGAGGATTTTAATATGCGAAAGTTTTTTCCGCTTTTAATCGGAATTCTATTGCTTGCCGCGGGTGTGTTTGCCCAATCGCAAGCCACCACCGGCAATATCGAAGGGCGCGTCGTTGACAACCAAGGCGCGGCAGTTCCGGGCGTTTCCGTAACGGCAACCAATCAAGACACGGGTTTTGAAAAAACCGTTCAATCAAACGACGAAGGCAACTTTGTTTTGCCGCTTTTGCAGCTTGGCAATTACAAAGTTGTAACGGCGGCGACGAAAGGTTTTGCGCCGACAACTTACGAGAATGTCAAGGTAACGATTGGCGCAAAAAATTCGCTCGAAATTGTTTTGACGGTTGGCGGCACGGTCAATGTGGTGGACGTGAACGCCGAAGGGCAAGGCGTGGAAACGACGCGCTCTTCGATTTCTTCGACGGTTGAAGAACATCGCGTTATCAATCTGCCGACCAACGGACGTAACTTTTTAGATTTTGTAACCTTAACGCCCGGCATTGTCCGCGACCCGACCAGAAGCGGGGATTTATCGGTCGGCGGGCAGAAAGGAACGCTCAATAGTTTGCAGATTGACGGCACGAGCAGCGACAACACTTTTTTTGGACAATCTTCCGGTAGAACGGGTTCGGGACGCGCTCCGTCGCAATTTTCGATTGACACGGTCAAAGAATTTCAAGTCAATCAAAACGGTTTCTCGGCGGAATTCGGACGCGCCGCCGGCGCGGTTATCAACGTCGTTACCAGATCCGGCACGAACAAATTTACCGGCAGCGCGTTTGAATATTTCCGCGACGAGTCCTTAAACGCCCGCAACCCGAATTTAGTTGCCGCAAACCGTCCGCGTCCTGCCGGACAAATCAATAAATTCGGCGGCACGTTCGGCGGTCCGATTCGCAAAGACAAAATCTTTTTCTTCGGCGCGTATGAAGGTCAACGCTCGGATTTGCCGAATCCGGTCGTCGTGCGCTCGCTGCCGTTCGCTCCGGCAAGCGTTCAGGCTCTGCTTACGCCGAAAATCGCTTCCTATAATATTAACCGCCAGCAAGATACGTTTTTGATTAAAACCGATTTCAACATCAACGACCGCAATCAGGTTTGGGTCAGATTCAACCAGCAGAATTTTACCGGCACGAATCTTGAAAACTCCGGCACGCTTTCCGCCGAAGAACACACCGGCAACAGCAATGTCAAAACTTCCGCGCTTTCGACAAGCTGGGCTTCGACGATTTCGCCAAACTTTTTTAACGAGTTTCGCTTTCAATATTCGCGCGACCGCGAACCGGGCTTGGCAAACTCCGACGCGCCGGAAGTTTCGGTTACGGCAAACGCCGGCGGCTTCAACGACGGAAATTTCTTTTTCGGACGCAACAGTTTCAGCCCGCGCGAAACCACCATTACCCGCTATCAGTTTGTTGACAGTCAAACATTTATTGTCGGAAATCACACCGTAAAATACGGCGCGGATTTATTGTTTGACCGCATTTTCAATTTCTTTCCCGGCACTTTCGGCGGTTCATATAGTTTTCCGAGCTATGCCGCTTTAGCTGCCGGAACGCCTTCCAGCTACCGGCAAAGTTTTGCCGGAGCGGGAACTTCCGGCGCGACGACCAACCCGGACAGTTCAGAATATGGGTTTTTCGCGCAGGACGATTGGCGCGTAACGCCGAAACTGACCCTTAATCTCGGTTTGCGATACGATTATCAGGCGATTGCCAAGCCGCCGATTCAAAATCCGAACGCGGCTTTGCTTGCTGCCGGATTTGATACGGGATTTCGACCGGAAGATAAAAATAACATCGCGCCGCGTTTCGGCTTTGCTTACGCTTTTGATTCAAAAACAGTGATTCGCGGCGGTTACGGGCTTTTTTACGCCCGCACGCCTTCAATTCTGACCGGAACAGCGCATTCACAAAACGGTATTCAAGTTGTGGCGATTGATATTAACTGCGTCACTTCACCCGCTTTGTGTCCGACTTATCCGAATGTTTTTCCAAGCGTTCCGACCGGCGTGGCGCTTGCGCCGATTAGTCTTTATATGTTCGACCGAAACTATCGGCAGCCGTTCACCCAACAAGCTCGCTTGCAGTTTGAGCGCGAGGTTTTTGCTAACACGACCGTTTCGGTGCAGTATACGATGTTCAAAGGTCAAGATTTGACGCGGACGCGAAACGCCAATTTGTCCGCGCCGGTGACGACGACTGTTGCGATTTATAACGGAACGACACCGACAACCGAAACATTTACCTTTCAAAGATTTTCCAACCCGCGCCCGATTCCGACCTTTCAGCGCATCAGCCTTTTTGAAAGCACGGCAAAATCCTTTTATCAAGGCTTGTCAGTCGAATTGAATCGTCGTTTCGCCAATCGCCTGCAATTTAACGCGAGCTATACTTTGTCAAAAGCCAAAGACGATAAACCGGATCAAACTTCGGTCGTCATTGCAAGTAGCGGAGATGAAGCAAAAATCGCCGAAAATCAATTCGATTTATCCGGCGAATACGGACGTTCGGATTTGGACGTGCGGCATCGCTTTATTTTTAGTCCGGTTTATGAAACAGGCACATTCAAATACAGCGAAAATAAAATTATTCGCGCACTGTTGAGCGATTATATTTTCACCGGAATTTTCACGGCGCAATCTGGTTTGGCATATTCGGCGGCTGTTTCCGGCGACCCGAACAATGACGGCAATCGCGCGAACGATCGCGTGCCGGGAACATTAAGAAATCAATTTTCGACTCCGGCAACTTATCAGGTTGATATGCGCGTCGGCAGAATTATTCGCTTCGGCGAACGCTATCGCCTGTCGCTTTTCGCCGAAGGCTTCAATATCTTCAACCGTTCAAACGTGCAAAGCGTCAACAACACGCTTTACGCATTCAGCAACGCCGGAACTGTGTCGGGAGTGCCGCTTCCCGCTCGTCTGTCCCCGGCGGCGGCAAACTTCGGAACGCCGCGCGGATTTGTTTCCGGCTCGCCCTCGTTCACTTTTAATTCGAGCTATAACCGTGAATTTCAACTCGGTATAAGATTCGATTTTTAATTTCTTAGCTCGACTTTATCCATTTTTGAGATTGATAAGGCAAATAAAAGGCTTATGAAATCATATTTTGTATGAGTTTTTCCAACCTCAGATAGCTATCTGAGGTTGGAAAAACGTTACCTCTTTATTTGCAAAACCTAGAAAATATAGGAAAATCAACAAATTTTCCTCCTTCTAAAAATGGATAAAGTCGAGCTTAGAGCGTGTCTGAAAAGTATTTATTAGCCGCTTTTAAGCGGCTTTCCGTCCGCTTCGGACGGCTGATAGTCCAGCCGTTCACGGCTGGGACAAGCGAATCAATTAAAAATAGGGCGTTTAACGTCCTTCAAATTCAACCGGCTTAAGCCGTCAGGCGCGAAGGACGTTAAAACGCCCTGAAACTGTTTCGCGGGGTTATTAACCCAGCCGTGAACGGCTGGGCTAAAAGCCGCCTGCGGCGGAAAGACCGTTGAAACGGTCTGACTTTTCAGACACGCTCTTAGAGGCTGTTTTAAAAGTCCCCGTTGATTTATCGTAAAATGGAGATATGAATTTTGAAAAAATATATCCAAGCGATTTAACCAACGAGGAATTCGA
>JACCYR010000223.1 GCA_013696385.1 Acidobacteriota bacterium | reverse complement strand
AAGCCGGTTCCCGGCGATTATGATGGCGACGGCAAAAGCGACATCGCCGTTTATCGTGACGGTATCTGGTATTTGCAGAGAAGTTCTGACAGTTCTTTCTATGCAGTCGCCTTCGGCGCAAGCAGCGATGTTCCCGTGCCAAGCGGTTATATCGCGCAATGAAGTTGGTAAAAATAAATCAGTCAAAAATCTCCTTTATTGCTTGAGCCGTTTCTTCCGGTTTTTCCAATGGGAAAAGGTGCGAGCCTTCGATAAACCGAAATTTAATCGGAAAATTTTTCCGCATAAAACCTAAACGCGCAAGCCGAGCTTCGCGCGAGTCTGTTCCGCCGATATAGAAGGCTGGAATTTTTAATTTGCCGCGAAGTTTCGGCAGATAATCAGGCAGAGTTTGATAAATTTTTGCTTCAACGCTCGGTTTAAACAAAAGTTTCACTCTGTTTTCGCTTTCAATCGTTCCATGTTTGATGTAATCGCGCAAAACTTCCGGGTCAAAGGCGGCAAATTTTTCTTTTTTCCGAAAATGCTCGAATGCTTCTTCTTTTGTTTGCCAAACCGAACGCCGAAATCGTGTTCCACGCGAAGGCGTAAATTTGTCAATCAAGTTTGCTTTTTTCAAAATCCTAATTCCCGCGCTGCTCAAACGGCTGATAAGCGGTGCGTCGAGCAGAATAACTGCTCGGTAGAGTTCGGGATTTTCGACGGCAGCAAGAAAATGCAGAATTCCGCCGAATGAATGTCCGACACCAATTATCGGTTTGTCGTAACGATTTTTAATTTCTTCGCGGAGTTCATCTTTGAGAAATTCCCAACCGTCGGTTACGGGAAATTTCGGATTATGCGCGTGGCGTTCCAGATAACCGATTTCAAAATCATCTTCGAGATATGAAAAAAGTTTGTTGTAAGTTTTGGCGGGAAAACCATTTGCGTGGGCGAAATGAATGATTTGTTTATTCATCTTTGATTCTGTATTATTTCCCAATAACCAACGTCAATCCAACGCCCAAATTTAAAACCGACTTCCCGAAAATGCGCGACCTTTTCAAAACCGAAATTTTCGTGCAGTTTGATGCTTGCTTGATTCGGTAAAGCAATTCCGGCAATTATCGCGTGAATTGCTTTTTGTGAAAGTTCATCAAACAATTTTTTGTAAAGTTTCGTGCCGATACCTTTTTGCTGAACATTATTTTTGACATAAATCGAAACTTCAACCGAATTTTTGTAAGCCAAACGCGGTTTGTATTTTGCCGCATAAGCATACGCCAAAATTTCATCGTCGTTTTCCGCAACTAGATACGGATAATTTTTGCTGATTTCTGCAATCCGTTTCTGCATTTGACTAACATTTAGCGGCTCGGTTTCAAATGTGTGATGTGTGTTTTTAACATAAAAATTGTAGAGTTTGGCAATCTGCGCGGCATCTTCAATTTTTACATTTCTCAAAATCATTTCTTCAATTCCATTTTCGCAATTGATTCAAGATGAACTTCATCAGGACCATCCGCCAAACGCAAAGTTCGCGCGTAAATCCAAAATTGTGCAAGCGGAAAATCTTGGCAAACGCCGCCGCCGCCGTGTGTTTGAATTGCGCGGTCAATAATCTTTAAAGCCATCTGCGGCACAACTGCTTTTATCATTGCAATTTCTCGTCGCGCCGCTTTGCTGCCGATTTCATCCATCATCCAAGCGGTTTTTAAAACTAGCAGACGCGCTTGTTCGATTGCCAGACGCGCCTCGCTAATCCAATTTCTGATAACGCCTTGTTCCGCCAGAGGTTTGCCGAAAGCTACGCGCGATTTTGCTCTCTCGCACATCAATTCCAACGCTCTTTCCGCCAAACCAATCAGACGCATACAATGATGAACTCGTCCGGGACCGAGCCGACCTTGCGCGATTTCAAAACCGCGCCCTTCGCCTAACAGCAAATTCTCTTGTGGCAGGCGAACATTTTCAAACGAAATTTCGGCGTGTCCGTTTGGCGCGTCGTCATAACCGAAAACGTCCAACAATCTTTCAATTTTTACGCCTTTCGCGTCCATCGGCACGAGAATCATTGATTGCTGAAGATGCTTCGGCTTTTCCGCGTCTGTTTTTCCCATAAAAATCGCCAGTTTGCAGCGCGCGTCGCCCGCGCCGGTTGACCACCATTTTCTGCCGTTTAGAATATAAGATTCGCCGTCGCGTTTTATCGAAGCGCGGATATTGGTCGCGTCGCTTGATGCAACATCCGGTTCGGTCATCGCAAAACACGAACGGATTTCACCATTGAGCAAAGGCTTTAGCCATTTTTCTTTTTGCTTGTCTGTGCCGTATTTCCAAAGAACTTCCATATTGCCCGTGTCGGGCGCAGAACAATTAAAAACTTCCGCCGACCAATAAACTCTGCCCATCGTTTCGGCAAGCGGCGCGTATTCCAGATTTGACAAACCTGAAATTTCAGGCAAAAACAAATTCCACAAATTTTCGGCTTTCGCTTTTATCTTTAAATCCTCTATTAATTGCAAAGGCTTCCATCTGTCGCCCGTATTTATTTCCGCGTGATATGCACTTTCGTTCGGATAAATATTTGCGTCCATAAATGCTTGTAGTTTGCTTTGCAGTTCGCGTGTTTTCGTTGAATAATCAAAGTTCATAAATTTTGAAAGACATTATAAACTACAGAGGACATAAAGAAACATAGGGAAAGATATAATACCAAAATAAAAAAGGATGGT
The DNA here is from genome assembly GCA_013696385.1 of Acidobacteriota bacterium. GTDB lineage: Bacteria > Acidobacteriota > Blastocatellia > Pyrinomonadales > Pyrinomonadaceae. The sequence continues at coordinate 1,662 of JACCYR010000223.1, read as the reverse complement.
TTGGTATAATTGAAAAATAGTGAATAATTGATAGCGAATAGTGAATAGTTACTCTCATCCGCGCCAACTATTCACTGTTCACTCTTCACTATTTTTCAGTAAAAATCTTTAACTAACCAACCTAATTTGTTTCCGTATAATATAGGACTCTTCTCATTTTTCGCCGCAAGCCCGCACGTAAGGGCGAGAATCACACTCGACTGTCGTGCGTGTTTCCGCATTTTGAGAATCTTATGAAAGACACAACCGAAATTCGCCCGGGCGAAGAACTAAATGTTGAAAATCTTGCCGAATATTTGCGTTCGGAACTTTCCTTAAACAAAGGTGAAATTGAAATCGCGCAGTTTCCCGCCGGAAGTTCAAATCTGACTTATCTGATAAAAATTGGCGATGAAGAATTTGTCTTACGTCGTCCGCCTTTCGGCAATCAGGTGAAATCGGCGCACGATATGGCGCGTGAATTTAATGTCTTGTCAAAACTATCAAACATTTACAAACCCGCGCCAAAACCGCTTTTGTATTGCAAAGATGAAAATATTATTGGCTCGGAGTTTTATCTGATGCAGCGTCGCAAAGGTTTAATTATTCGCGGAAAATCGCCTGAAATTCTCGAAAATTCAAAAGATTTGCAGCGCGAAGTTTGCGAAAGTTTTATTGAAAATCTGGCGACGCTGCACAATTTGGACTGGCAAAAAATTGGACTCGAAGGCAGACCTGAAGGTTACGCCAAACGCCAGGTCGAAGGCTGGACAAAGCGTTATTCGGACGCGAAAACCGACGAAAACATCGAACTTGAAAAAACAATCGAATGGCTCAACGCAGAAGTTCCTGAAAGCAAAGGCGCGGCTTTGATTCACAACGATTACAAATTTGATAACGTAATGCTCAATCCCGAAAATTTAACGGAAATCATCGCGGTTTTAGATTGGGAAATGGCAACGATTGGCGAGCCGCTGATGGATTTGGGAACGACGCTGGCTTATTGGATGTCAAAAGATTCGGGCGCGGAAATGCTTTCGATGCCGTTTCATCCGCGCGTTTTGATGGAAAATATCTCGCGCTGCGAACTCGCGGAAATCTATGCCGAAAAATCCGGACGCGACATCTCCGAAATGCTTTTTTATTATGTTTTCGGCATATTCAAAATCGCCGTTATCGCGCAGCAAATCTATTTCCGCTTTGCCAAAGGTTTTACGCAGGACAAACGTTTTGCAAATTTTAATCATTTCGTCCACGCGCTCGGCAAGACAGCTTTAACCGCCATTGAGAAAGAAAAAATTTAGCCATTGAGAACGCAGAGAAAATAGCTGCAAAAAAGCACAAAAGGGATAAAATTATTTAAATTCTTTTTTGCGTTTCTTGTGCCTTTTAGCGACTGTTTCTTTTCTGAAATCTCTGTGCGCTCTGTGTTCTCTGTGGCTAATGTTGTAAAATTATCGTTTTTATGAGCAACAGAAAACTCGGCATAGCAATCATCGGATTTGGCGGCGCGGTTGGCACGACAATGGTCGCCGGAATCGAACTTTTGAGAAAAGGTTTAATCGGCAAAGAAGGTTTGCCTTTGGCGGAATTAGACGCGGAATTAATCAAAGATTTAGCCGATTATGAAAATATCATTTTCGGCGGCTGGGATTTGTTCGCCGAACATCTGGCAAAAGCGGC
>JACCYR010000217.1 GCA_013696385.1 Acidobacteriota bacterium | reverse complement strand
TCGACAACGCACGGACCTAAAATAAACGCTAAACGCCCATCGCCAAAAGTTACATTCTCAACATTAAAAGATTTCATAAGAAATTAATCGCAGATGCAGACAGATTAACACAGATATTTTTTATTTAGAATCTGCGTCTATCTACGTTTATCTGCGGTTTAAATATTATTCTTCACCAGCAACCGCCGCACGTTCGGGCATTTCGATTTGCTTGTCGCTCGAAACATCGTCCTTCAAATTCTCGCTGTTCAAACGGTTTTCGTGTGCGGCTTTGACGAATGAAACAAAAAGTGGATGCGCGTTTAAAGGCTTTGATTTATATTCGGGATGAAATTGGCAGCCGACAAAAAACGGATGCGCGTCTTTTGGCAGTTCAATCATCTCGACAAACTTTCCGTCAGGCGAAATTCCGCTAATTATCAAACCTTCTTTTTCTAAAACTTGACGAAATTCCGGGTTGAATTCGTAACGATGGCGATGGCGTTCGGAAATTTCGGGCGAATTATGATAAATTTCTCGCGCCAGACTTCCTTCTTTCAATTCACATTGCCACGCGCCCAAACGCATTGTGCCACCAAGTTCTTCAATATCAACCAAATCGCGTAACTTAAAGATAATTGGAAAAGGCGTATCGGCGTTAAATTCCGTCGAATCAGCATCGCGCAAACCGCAGACGTTTCGTGCAAATTCGATGCAAGCCGTCTGCATTCCCAAGCAAATTCCGAAAAACGGCGTTCCTGATTTTCGCGCGTATTTGATGGCGCGAAGCATTCCCGAAATGCCGCGTTTGCCAAAACCGCCCGGAACTAAAATCGCATCGTAATCCTGCAAGCGATTTTCGTAATTTTTATCATCAATCAAACCTTCCGATTCAATCCAATTTACATTTACTTTCAAATTGTTCGCCACACCCGCGTGTGTCAGGGCTTCGCGCAGAGATTTGTAAGAATCTTCGAATTCGACATATTTTCCGACAATCGCAATTTTCACTGCGCCTTCGCTTGGTTCTTTAATGGTTGCAACGAGTTCGCGCCATTTTTTCAAATCAACATTCGGAAATTGTTCGGTTAAATGTAAATCTTCGACAATCAGCGAATCCAAGCTCTGTTCGTGAAACGCCAGCGGAACTTCGTAAATCGTGCTGACATCGAGCGCGGAAATGACCGCGTTTTCCTGCACGTTGCAAAAAAGTGCGATTTTGCGGCGTAAATCTAAAGACAAAGGTCGGTCTGAACGACACAATAAAATATCGGGAGCAATGCCGATTTCGCGTAATTCTCTGACCGAATGCTGCGTCGGTTTCGTTTTCAATTCTCCGGCGGCGGCAATATACGGCACGAGCGTTACATGAACAAAAATCGCATTATTTTTGCCTTCTTCGTTGCCAAGCTGCCGAATCGCTTCCATAAACGGCAGCGATTCGATGTCGCCGACCGTGCCGCCGATTTCGACAATCAAAACGTCCGGCGAATCTTTTTCAGCGACAGCGCGAACCGCCGTTTTTATTTCATCGGTGATATGCGGAATAACCTGAATCGTTTTACCGAGATAATCGCCGCGCCGTTCTTTCTCAATCACGCTCAAATAAATTCTGCCGCTCGTCCAATTGTTGGCTTTCGTCAATTTCGCGCCTGTAAAGCGTTCATAATGTCCCAAATCCAAATCGGTTTCCGCGCCGTCGTCGGTAACGTAACATTCGCCGTGCTGAAACGGCGACATCGTTCCCGGATCAACATTAATATACGGGTCGAGTTTCATCATCTGCACTCGTGCGCCGCGTGCTTCGAGCAGACAGCCGATTGAACTCGCCGCCAAACCTTTGCCCAAACTTGAAACCACGCCGCCGGTTACGAAAATATATTTTGTCATTTTTCTTTTCCTCAAAATTGCTCTTAATCAAACGATAAATTCAAACAGGATAGACAGGATTTACAGGATGGTTTGAAATTGGTCAATGTCAAAATTACATTTTAATCCTATCTATTCTGTCCATTCTGTTTGAATTTGTCTTATTCAAATCAGTTCCATTTGCTTTTCAATCGCTCTTGTCTTCAGATAAATAATTTTGGTTATTTGAAATTTGCGGCGGCGTTTGGCAGATTTGCTTCGCGCCGCTTCAATTTGCTCCAAACAGTTTCTATAAATCTTTCCAGCCGTAGATGACCGTTTCGTATTCGACGAGTGCCAGAAAATGATTTCCTTTACCGACAATTTGTCCGCCCATTTTTTCATAAAAAGGTTTATACGGGCTGACATCCAAAGCCATCAGATACATCGAATTTACCTTGTCGGCAATCATTTCCTTTTGACAAAGTTTGAAAAGATTCTCGCCGATTCCTTTTCTTTGAAATTCGGGCAAAAGATAAATCGCGTAAAGTTCCGCTTCAAATGCAAAATCTTTTTCTCTCGATTTGCCGAAATCCGCAAACCCGACAATTCCGTCATTTGCGGTTTCGGCGACAAACATTTTATAATTTTCTTCGCCGAATCTTTGCCGAAATGCTTGCTCGCGTTTTTCGACTGTTAAATTATCAAGAAATTCCTGCGGCACGATACCCGCAAAAGATTTGTGCCAGGATTCGACGTGAACTTTAGCAACGGCGAGCGCGTCTTTAACATTTGCTCTCCGATAAACGATATTCTCCGTTTCAATAATTTGCTTTACTTTCTCAAAATCTTCCTTTGTATCAACGCCAATCGAACCTTCCAAAACTTCGACAACTTTTATTTTCGCGCCGTTCTCCAATGCTCGAAGTTGCTCGAGCATTTCTGTTTTTTCTAAATCTGTTTGCAACAGTTTTGTATATTTCAATAAAAATTCGCGCCGATAAACGTAGAGTCCAGTATGTTTGCGATAAACGGAAAGCAAATCTTTTTCTTTGCGTAAAGCATTCTCTAAACTGCCGTATTTTTTCACGGCTTCACGCGGAAAAGGAATCGGGAGGCGCGAAAAATAAAGGGCAAAACCGTTTTCATCGGTAACGACCTTGACAACATCCGCGCTCAAAACGTCTTTTATGGCGTGAATCGGCTCGCACGTTGTCGCCATATCAACCGTTTCATCTTGCAAAAGTGCTTCAACCGCTTTTTCGATGGTTGTTGGCGAAATCAAAGGTTCGTCGCCTTGCACATTAACTATAATTGAATTTTCAGGCAGAGTTTCGGCGACTTCCGCGATTCTGTCGCTTCCCG
>JACCYR010000208.1 GCA_013696385.1 Acidobacteriota bacterium | reverse complement strand
CGCGAGGAAAAACCGATTGCCTTGCACGAACTTCTTTATCCGCTCGTGCAGGGCTACGATTCCGTTGCGCTCTCGTCGGATGTCGAACTTGGCGGCACAGACCAAAAGTTTAATCTTTTGGTTGGGCGCAATCTCCAGCGCGAATACGACCAAGAACCGCAAGTTGTTATAACCACGCCACTTCTCGAAGGGACGGACGGCGTGCAGAAAATGTCGAAATCTTTGGGCAATTACATCGGCATTAACGAAGAACCAAATGAGATGTTTGGCAAAATTATGTCAATCTCCGACGAATTGATGTGGAAATACTATGAACTTCTGACTGATTTGAGTGTCGACGAAATAAATTCGCTGCGCTTTAAATGCGAGGCGGGCGCGACTAATCCGCGTGATGCCAAAGTTGAACTTGCTAAACATATTATTAAAGATTTTCATTCGAAGGAAGATGCCGAGGCAGCGGAACAAAATTTCACTAACCAATTCAGCAAAGGACAAATGCCCGATGAGATTGAAGAAATTTCGCTTGCTCGGCAAACTTACAAACTCCCGGAACTTTTGGTGCAGACTAATCTTGCTTCATCAAAAGGCGAAGCGCGGCGTTTAATCGAGCAAGGCGGCGTGAAGATTGACGGCGAAAAAGTTTCCGACGTTCAGGCGGAATTTGAGTTAAATGCTCAAAGCAGTTTTATAATCCAAGTTGGCAAGCGAAAGTTTTTGAAAATAATTTAATCGTAAAAAAGCAAAGGACGCGCAGAGATTTTTGAATTAGTATTTTTGCCAAAATAAGATAATTTATGGTATTTTGCTTGAGATTTGTAAAACATTTAACTCTCCTTCGGGTTAGAAATTCATGAATAAAAATATCTTAATTACGGGCGGAGCAGGATTTATCGGTTCGCATTTGGTTGACCGTCTGCTTGCCGAAGGCAAATGGCAAGTTGCCGTCGTAGATGATTTTAACGACTTTTATTCGCCACTTTATAAACGTGCCAATATCGCCGCACATCTCAAAAATCCAGATTATCGTCTACACGAAATTGATATTTGCGATGCGGAAAGTTTACGCGAAGTGTTTGCCGGAAGCAAATTTGACGCAATTGTGCATTTGGCGGCGCGGACGGGCGTGCGACCGTCGCTTTGTCAGCCGCAGGCTTACGCCGAAACCAATATCAACGGCACGCTCAATCTGCTGGAATTAGCCAGAGAATTTGCGGTTAAGCAATTCGTTTTCGGTTCGTCATCTTCGGTCTATGGAATTAATAGCAAAGTCCCGTTTTCGGAAGAAGACAAAATTTCGCAGCCAATTTCGCCTTACGCGGCGACAAAAGCGGCGGGCGAACTTTTGTGCCATACCTACTCGCATCTCTACCGGATTCGCACGGTTTGTCTGCGGTTTTTTACGGTCTACGGAGCGCGGCAGCGACCCGATTTGGCTGTCAGAAAATTTTCCCGATTGATTACGCAAAGCAAACCGATTGAGGTTTTCGGCGACGGCACGACGAGGCGCGATTACACTTTTATTGACGACATAATTCAAGGCGTGAGAGCCGCGATTGATTATCATGAAACGCCGCACGAAGTTTTTAATTTGGGCGAGTCGCAAACGGTTCAATTGCGCGAACTGATTTCACTTTTGGAACAAAACCTTGGAATAAAGGCGATAATTCAGCGCAAGCCAGCGCAGCCGGGCGACGTTCCGCAAACTTTCGCTGATATAACAAAAGCGCGGGAATTTTTAAACTACAATCCGCAGACAAAAATCGAAGAAGGAATTAAAAAGTTTGTCGAATGGTTTAGCAGGCAGATTTCAAATTCCAGATTCCAGATTCCAGATTAAATTTTGGCACGCCAGCTTCTTACAATTTGGAATTTGGAATTTGGAATTTGAAATCAGTAAAGACCTTTTTCACCATTCGGGCGCGTGTTCCAACGCTTATGAATCCACAGCCATTGTTCAGGATAAGCGCGGACGTATTTTTCGACGACGTTGGTAACTTTCTGTGTCAGAGTTATTAAATTCTGTTCCGCGTTTTCGCTCTTTTCGTAATCAATTGCCGGTTCAAGATGCACGACATACTTTTGTTTTTCTTCATTCCAAACGGCAAAAGCCGGCAAAACAACGGCATCGGTTTTCAACGCTAATTTGGCGATGCTCGTCGTCGTTGAAGCGGGAACGCCGAAAAAATCAACAAAAACGCCTTCTTTTTCCTGAACATTCAAATCAGCCAAAATTCCGAGAATCTCGCCATTTTCCAAAACGCGAAACATCCGCCGCGCCGACAGTTTTTTATCTAAAGTTACGCATCCGAACCGTGTCCGAAAATTGTCCACAAAATTTTCCACGAGCGGATTATCTATGCGCCGCACAAGGATATTCATTGTATGACCAAACGCTGGAGGCAAAAGATTAAAAATTTCCCAACTGCCAAAATGCCCCGTAAAAAAAATTATGCCTTTGCCGCTTTCACGCGCTTTGTCGAAATTTTCTTCTTTACCGACGACTTCAACTAAATTTCTGATGTCTTCGTGTTTAAATTTTCTGAAATGTGAAACAAATCCGAGATGTCTGCCCAAACTTTCAAACGTGCCGCGAACGATTTTTTCTTTTTCCGTCTCGGACAATTCGGGCAAAGCAATTTCGAGATTGCGTCGTGCGGTTTTTTGCAATTTCGGAAAGTGCGAACCGATAAATTTACCGACCGCTTTGCCGAATCGCATCGAGGTTTCAAGCGGCAGCGCGCCGACTGCGCCCAAAAGTGAACGCACCGCCAGAAGTTCGGATTTATTTTGCAGACTGCTTTTCTTTTTCGGCATGTGCTTAATCTCGGATCTGCGCTCGAATTCGAGATATTCTGCGGGCGTTAATTTTGTTTGCGGAATCGCGCTCATTTTCGCTCTCCAATCCAACGCTTTGTTTCAATTATTTCATCAATTCTATTTTCCAAATTGTAAAGTTGTTGCGGAAATGGTTTTAAAGCTGTTTCAGGTTCATTTCTTTCCGCACATCCTAAGTAATGCGTAATCGTTTTTTTCTTTCCATTCAGATTGATAGAAAGTATGATTGTCGAACTATCCAACATAATCCAAGGACAATTTTTAGATTCGTATGTATAGAAATTTTTTAGGGAGAAAAAATCCGCTTTGACGATTTCGTTAATTAATTGGTCTAGCTTTGTTTCGCTCAAGCTACTCTCGATTTTTCCTTTGACTTTCGTCATAGAAATTCCTTCAAAAAGAATATTCCCGTTTGGTTGAATACTTAAATTATAAACAGAACAATCAGCATCACAATCGGATTTTTTTAATGTTACAGACAAATAGTTTTTCTCGATTTGTAGAGAAGTTTTTTCAGTCTGTGCTAATAAATTTCCGCAAAATGTTAAAACGGAAAGAAAAAATAAAGATAAAAACTTTGTCCCAAACATAATTTTCCACTAAATTTAAGCCGATTGTCTTTCCACTCGATTATAAACCGTATCTCTCTCAACTGCTTCAAATCCGGCGTTTTCAATCATCGCAATCAACTCTGCCCGCGACATTTTTACTTCGCCGTTTTCCGCCGCGTAGCTTTCGGTCAATTCGCCGCCGTCGGTTATTGTGCCGTCTAAATCGTTCGCGCCGAAGTGAAGCGCGGTTTGCGCCGTGTGTTTGCCGAGCATTACCCAATACGCTTTAATGTGGTCGAAGTTATCAATCATTAGACGTGAAACGGCGATTGTTTTTAAAGAATCAATTCCATCAGGACCCGGAAGCGAAGACAAAGCCGTGCCGCTTGGATAAAACGCGAGCGGAATGAAGCATTGAAAACCGCCGGTTTTGTCTTGCTGCTGGCGCAGCTTTATAAAATGGTCAATGCGGTCTTCGATTGTTTCGATGTGCCCGTAAAGCATCGTCGCGTTTGTTTTCAAGCCCGCTTTATGAACTTTTCCCGCTAATTCCAACCAACGCGTTCCGTCGCATTTGTGGTCGCAAATGCGCGAGCGAGTCGGTTCGGCGAAAATCTCTGCGCCGCCGCCCGGACACGAATTCATTCCCGCCGCTTTCAATCGCTGGATAACTTCTTCGTCCGCCATTTTGTAAAAACGCGCCATAAAATCAAGTTCAACCATCGTCAAAGCCTTTAAATGAAGCGCGGGAAATTCGCGTTTGAGCGACGAAAATAAATCGGTATAATATTCAAACGGCAATTTCGAGTTCAAACCGCCGACGATGTGCAATTCCGTCGCGCCTTCTGCAACCGCATCGCGGGCAATCTGGATTCCTTCATCAATCGAATGTGTGTATGCGCCTTCTTGCCGTGCGCGTTTGTAGAAACCGCAGAATTTACAGTCGGCGACACAGATATTCGTGTGATTAAAATGCCGGTTGACATTAAAATAAGTCGTCCGCCCGTGTTTTTTTCGCCGCACAAAATCGGCGAGCTTACCAAGCGCGTTCAAATCGTCGGTTTTATAAAGCGCAACGCCTTCATCAAACGTCAACCGCTCGCCGCGTTCAACCTTTGCAGCAATGGAATTTAATTTTGTATCAAATGAAAATTGCATAAATTCTATTTCTCTACCAAATCTTTTAATCGTTACCAAAACATATTTTAACTGCTTAACTCAGCATTTTCTCAACCGCGCCGTAGCTTGCCTCAATTGCTTCGGAAAGTTTTTCAGGCGCAGAGCCGCCGCCTTCCGCCATATCGGGTTTGCCGCCGCCGCGCCCGCCGACAATTGGCGCGATTTCTTTAATGATATTTCCGGCTTTGATTTTGTCGGTCAAATCGTCGGAAACGCGGACAATCAGCGAAACTTTGCCGTCGCCTTTGCGTCCGATGACGACCACGCCGGATTTTATTTTGTTTAAAAGATTATCGGAGAGTTGTCGGACAGCGTTTGCATCCAAATCTGCAACTTCTTTTGCCAAAACTTTTACGCCGCGAATCTCACGCGCTTCATCGCCGTTTGCGGAACTTGCGCCAATTGCGCCGGTGGCGATTTTGACGCGCAACTCTTCGACTTCGCGGCGCACGCGCTTTAATTCTTCCTGCATTTTTTCAATCGCAGACGGCAATTGGTCGCGCTGAGTTTTAAGAAAACTCAGCGATTTTTCAATTAAAATCTCGTCATCGCGGAAACGCTCAAACGCATCAAAGCCGGTAATTGCCCGAATTCTTCTGACACCCGAAGCGATTGATTCGTCCGAAGTGATTTTAAAACTGCCGATGTCGCCGGTTGCGCGGACGTGCGTTCCGCCACAGAGTTCTTTTGAAAAAGTTCCGCCGCCGACGCGTAGAACTCTGACATCCGAACCGTATTTTTCACCGAAAAGTGCCATCGCGCCCGAATTCATCGCTTCTTCAATCGCCATAATATCGGTTTCAACCGGCTCATTTTGCAAAATATAACGGTTGACCAAATCTTCGACTTCTTTAACTTCTTCCGAAGTTAAAGGCTGATAATGCGTAAAATCAAACCGCAGAAAATTTGGTGCAACGACCGAACCGGCTTGTTTGACGTGCGTTCCCAAAACTTCTCTTAAGGCGGCGTGAACCAGATGCGTCGCCGTGTGATTTCGGCGCGTCGCATCGCGTTTTTCCGCGTCAATCTGCGCGGTAACTTCAACGCCGACTTTGACTGTGCCGCGTTCGATTTTCGCTTTATGAATAATCAAACCCGAAACCGGCGCGTAAGTATCAAAAACACTGGCGGTTGCGTTAGGTGAAACAATCGTTCCCGTATCGCCGACTTGTCCGCCCGCTTCGGCGTAAAACGGCGTATTGTCCAAAACAATCGAGCCTTCCGCACCGGCTGTTAATTCATCAATCTGCTTTTCGCCGTCAAAAATTGCAACGACTTTTGCGTCTTCAATTCGTGTTTCGTCATAGCCGTGGAACTTTGCCACACCGGTTTTTTTCAAAACTTCGGCGTAAATCGGATTGATTTGCGCTTTGCGGTTTGTTTTGCCGATTTCCGAACTTTGTTGGAGTTCCTTTAACGCTTTATCGAACTTTGCGTCAAATTCTTCTTCGGTAATTTCGATTCCGCGTTCTTCCATCGAAACGCGAATCAAATCTTTCGGCGTTCCGAAAGTGTCATAAAGTTTCGCAAGCTGCGTAAAATCAACAGTTTTGCTGTCGCCGAAAATCTGTTCAAGTTTTTCCAAACCGACCGTCATCGTTGCGCCAAATCTTTCTTCTTCGAGCCGCACCATTTTGTCAATAAAATCGCGCTGTGCTTCGAGTTCCGGGTAAGCCTCGCGCATTTGTTCGACAACAAAATCCGTTACCTTATAAAAAAACAAACCGTCAAAACCCAAATGCTCGCGCCCGTGATAAATTGCGCGGCGCATAATTTTTCGCAGAACATAATTTCTGCCTTCGTTGGCGGGCAAAATTCCGTCGGCAACGGCAAAAGCTGTTGCTCTGGCGTGGTCGGCGACAACCCGCATCGCAAAACCTTCCGGTGATTCATACTCGTATTTTTTGCCCGCAAGTTCGGCGATAAAATCAATAATTGGTCTAATTAAATCTGTGTCGTAAGTGGTTGAAACGCCTTGCAAAACCGCCGCCATGCGCTCAAAGCCCATTCCCGTATCTATCGAAGGCGCGGACAATGGTTCAAGTTTATATTTGCCTTCGCTGACCTCGACGCGGTTGTATTGCATAAACACGAGATTCCAAATCTCCATCGTCGTATCACCCTCGCCGTTGACCCATTTCGGATGATTTTTTTCCGGGTTTTCCGGTTCGTCGCCAAGATAATAATTGATTTCCGAACTCGGTCCGCACGGTCCGGTTTCCGCCATCTGCCAGAAATTATCCTTGCGTCCGAACGGCAAAATTCTATCGGGACGCGCTCCGGCTTTTATCCAAAGCTCGATGGCTTCTTCGTCCGCCGCAACTTCATCATCGCCCGCAAAAACCGTAAACCACAAACGATTAACATCGAGTTTCAACTCGTTGACGAGAAAATCCCACGCAAACTTTATCGCGTCTTCTTTAAAATAATCGCCGAACGAGAAATTGCCGAGCATTTCAAAAAATGTATGATGCCGCGCCGTTTTGCCGACTTCATCAAGGTCGTTATGTTTGCCGCCCGCACGGATACACTTTTGCGACGACGCGGCGCGTTCGTAATCACGTTTTTCGTTGCCGAGAAATACGTCTTTAAACTGATTCATCCCCGCGTTGACGAAAAGAAGTGTCGGGTCATTTGCAGGTAAAAGCGGACTTGAATGGACAATTTTGTGTCCGTTTTTCTCAAAGTATTCTAAAAATTTCTGTCTGATTTCGCTGCCTTTCATATAAACAGAATTTTATCATAAAGCCGGAATGAAAGGCATTGCCCAACCAAAAATGCCGAATGCTTCTTTCTAGAAAACATTCGGCATTCTCAGTTCAAAAAAGGAGATGAATCAGAGTTTCAACCCTTTACCGTCAAGACGGCATAGGTTGTACGGTGAGAAAAATATGTCAAAAAATAACATATCTATTGTTTGCCTTCGAAACATTCTGCTTTGGTAAATTTCCAAAAACATTATGTTAATTCGGGCTTACATTATGTTATTCGGAAAAGTGCGGGTTTTAGATGCAAAAATAAAAAGAAATTAAATTAAGTTTGGAAAAGTTCTTTTTTTCGTTTATTTGTTACTGATTTTTTGTCGGGAAATTTTTATCGTGTTTGTAGAAACAGCTTTGCACACACTTTTTTGCTTTACTTAACCTTTAAAGTTGGTAAATTGTATTTCGCTTGCGGTGGTGAGAGAATACTGCATAACCGACGCGCTGATTTTGCAGTAAGTGTTCTATTTTTCGCGCATTGATAAGGTTAAATTGTCGAGTTAAAATGTCTGAAGAAGCAAAAAATATCAACGAAGAAGCGGCGATTGAAAAAACTTATGACCTGCGCGTAACAAGGCGTTTATTGCGTTATCTTAAACCGTATTGGCGGCTGACGGCGGTTGCGCTCGTCTTAACGTTTTTAACGAATATCTTAATCAGTCTGCAGCCGTATTTTACCAAAGTGGCAGTTGACGATTTCATCACGCCGCAGAAAACCGACGGCATTTGGCTCTTTGCGTTTGCTTTCTTTTGTCTTTTTCTGTTTCGTTTTATTTTTTCTTATATTCAAGAAATTCTGCTTAATGTCGTCGGGCAAAAAGTGATGTTTGATTTGCGAACGCAGATTTTTACCAAACTTCAAGAGCAGGAAGTTGCGTATTACGACAAAAATCCGG
>JACCYR010000197.1 GCA_013696385.1 Acidobacteriota bacterium | reverse complement strand
TTGTTACCGTTGTTCGGGAGGTTGTGTTGGAAAATATAAAATAACGGAAAAGTTTAGCGAATGTCAATCTCGTAAATAGTTTCGCCATTGGCATTCGTCTTTTCGCGCCAACCTAAAATTTCAGCCTCTGGATTTCCGCTCCAATTTTTCACCCGCCATTCCATCACGCTTTTATCCGGCGAAAAGTCTTCGGATTTGACGATTAAACGCGCCGTTTGGGTTGCAAGCCTTTCTTTTTTGTCGAACCACGTTTTCGGCGTGAGAAAAATAAACGCGACAATCAGCAAACAAAAAATAAGATACGGAGTCGATTCGCGGTCATACTGCCAAAGAATAAATTTTTTGAGTGCCTTAAACATTCTGGTTAATAGTTAATTGATATTTGTCATTTGTCAACATCAAATTTTCACCTTCATGAAACAATTAATCATTAACTGTATTGACAAATTAGATTAAGTATCAAATAGATCTTTGCGAACTTTGCGCCACCAGCGTGAGATATTTAACGCTGGTGGCGCAAAGTTCGCAAAGGAAATACCAAAATGTATCTAACCTGTTTTGCCAATACGACTAACTATCAATTATTCTGCCGTCCAGCATGTTTATAATGCGGTTGCAGTTTTTGGCGGCTTCCGGATTATGTGTAATCATTATAATCGTTTGCCCGTAACGCTCGTTTAATTCTTTGAACATATCAAGCACGATGTGCGAATTTTCCGTGTCGAGATTTCCGGTCGGTTCATCAGCCAAAATAATCGCCGGATTATTGATGACAGCACGCGCTAAGGCAACTCTTTGCTGTTCGCCGCCGGAGAGTTCAAGCGGTTTGTTGTTCATTTTGTTTTCGAGTTTGAGCAAACTCAAAACTTCGCGCCGACGTTTGGCATTTCCGCCGTTTCCCGAATGGATTCTTTCCGCCAGACGCAGATTGCCGTCCGCCGTCAAGGTCGGAAAAAGATTAAATCTTTGAAACACAAAACCAATTTTGCGGCGGCGAATATCGGTGCGCCGCGCATCGGAAACCTTTGATAAATCTTCGTTGTCAATGATAATTTTTCCGCCCGTCGGTGAAAGAAGTCCGCCTAAAAGATGAAGAAGCGTAGATTTACCGCAGCCGGATTGTCCCATGACGGCGACAAATTCGCCCTGTTTAATGTCAAGCGAAACACCGCGCAAAGCGTGCGTTTCCACTTTTCCGATTTTGTAGATTTTCGTTAGATTTTCGGTTTGTAAAATCGTCTTCATTGAAAGATGTAAATCGTCAATTGTTAATTGTTAATCGCAAAAGCTATCTGTCAATTTACGATTCACGATTGACGATTTACAATTCACAAAAATTACCGATTTCGCGCATCGGCTTTTTGATTTTCGTTTCCTGATTTTTGACTTCTTGCATTCTGTAATTTTTTGTCCAAATCAACTTCTTCAAGATTCCAGTGATTTTCCAAAACGAAAGCCTCATTCGGATAATTCTTACCAATAGTAACCGTTTCGGGCGATTGATAGGTCAGCCGCATTTTATATTTTTCTTTCGGGCGCGTAACCTCAATCCGCAAAGGCAAATTATTATACTCGCCGGTGTCGGTCAAATTTCCGGTATCTCCATAAACAATGTCCGAATCAATCTCGCCTTTCGCATCAAAAATCTGCTGCCGCGCAAGTCTCACAGCGCCGACTCGGTCAAACCAGAAACGACGCGAAATCGTTACACTGCCGTCATCATTTTTGCGAAGTTCGTCGAGCAGATAATAGCTGCGCAAAACTTTTGCCAAAGGTGATTTTTTTGCTACGTCAGGAGTTTCCTCTTCTTGCAGAATTGTGCTTTGCACATAAACATTGGCGGCGGTATCAATCGGGCGCATCAATATCGCATCGGTAAAATGCTGCGGACGCAAATTTGAAAAAACATTGACGTTTTGCTTGAGGACTTTGCCGTTTCCGTCAAGTTCCATTTTATTAAATTCTTTCTGCAAAATGGAATAATCGGCATTATTCGTCCCTAGCACAAATTTTCTATTTTTGCCGCTTCCGCCATCATCGAGAATTGCTACCCGAAACTTCTCGCCGTCCGATGTCATTTGCACGACATCAGTTTTAATAACCGGAACTTGAACTTTTAATAAAATGCTTGCCGGACGCTGAACTACCACTTCGCCGTCCGCCGTTCGGTATTTTTCCGCGATGCCCAGTTCGGCGTAGGAATTATCTTCAAACTTCAAATCCATCTTGGCACGCATCGAATTAACTTTGGCAAAACTGCTTATTTGCTGAATCAACTGCGCCTGTGCAGCATCTTCGGCTTTCAGCAAAGTCGCCCGTTTGTCCTTTGTTTTGATAATGCCGCCGCTGCATCCGCTAATAATTAACGCAAACAAAATCAAGATAATAAAATATAATTTTAATGAATAGCTTTGTTTTAACATCAGTCGGTTGAGATGTTTTCGGTTAATTGTCTGTTGTCCTGAAAACGCTCTCGTAAAAATCTTTATAAATACTTTATAAATTAAAACCAAAACAAAAATAATATCACGGCAAAAGCGTTTGTCCTAACAAGCAAAAGACGCGGAAAGGGCAAGCATTTTGCTTTCCGCCCCGCGTGTGAAAGTGTCTAATTCTAATTA
>JACCYR010000158.1 GCA_013696385.1 Acidobacteriota bacterium | reverse complement strand
GGTTGTAAAGCTCGTTTTTGAATTTGTAATGCTGCGCTTCGAGCGAATGAACACTCAAGCGCTCGGCGACGTTTCCGAGAAAGTTCTTGATTGTTTCCCGGTTCAGTTCCTTCCAAAATGCACCGTTAAAGGCAAAGATAAAATCGTCTTTGCGGGCAAGGTCAAGATTCTGTTCTTTAACCTTTGCCAGCAACTCATTAACGCACAATACAAGCAAATGCTTTTGCGGCAGTTTTTCTTCGGCATCAAGATTCGCCGCCGCTTTGAAATCTATCGCATCGAGCGTCTCTAAAATCGCGTTTAAGATTTCAGAATGCGCTAAAACTTTGACCTTACCGGGTGGTTTAGAAAAAGTTTCAAATTCGGCTCGAATTGCATCAGCATCAATTCCGACGGTTGCGGGCTGAAATGTCATCGTTTCACCTCCGCAGCAAATCTCTCGAGTGTTTCGCGCCGTCTGCGCTGTTCAGATTCTTCAATCGCGCCTAAAACCACGGCGTAAACTCCGAGACATTTTCGGCAAGCCCGAATGGATTGAAGATAGTCGGTTTCACTCGCTAAATTGGTTTTGCAATTAACGCAGGCAATTGCCGACTTCGGGAATGCCGCGCCGTCCAAATTGAACGGACGGCGCGGCGGAAGTTTCGGCAGCTCAGATAAAATAGTATTGGTGTTTGGTTTGGACGCAGCAAAATCTACGTCTGGCAGTTGAAAAGAATTTTGGTTCATAATGCGGCAACCCCCTTTAACATTTTTCGGAAATTATTAACTGCCCGCTCGATAAAATTAGACCGGGCAAGTTTCGATTTGTTCTGTGCGTCCGTTACGCACGATTTGCAGATTCCCCAATCGCGGGAAAACTTCGACGGCGTTACGCACCGCCAGCAGCCGGAGCAGCGATACAAGCGGACAACTTTGCGCGGTTTGGTGAGCTGTGCCAGCAATTCCGCTTCGAGTTGATTTTGCGCCGCCGTGCAATTCGGGCAAAGCTGTGCCGTGACGCGAGGCTTGGTTTGCAAATTTGGGTTGCATAGGTCACAAATCGTTTGCGTTTCGCTTCTATTTTGTTTAGAATTGAAAACGTCAAAAGCATTGCTAATCGCGCCCGCGCTTATTAAAGTTTTTGGTTTGAAACTGGTCACGGTCGCCACCGTGCCAGTTTTTTCTTTTTGATTCATAATTTTAATTTTTCTCCTGATTTGCTGGTTTCCAGTCTGGTTGATTCTCCAGATACATTTGTAAATCGGCATCTAATATCACAACTTTTCTGCCGATTTTTTTTGCCCTGAGATTGCCGTCCCGAATTTCATTTCTGACAAACGGCACGGACGCGTCAAATTGTTGCGCCGCCGCCTTAACGGAATGTGCTTTTTTAATGGGTTGTTCTAAAGTTCCTAACATATTTAATTCTCCATTGACCAAGAGTTTACTTGCAAAAGATTTTTTCTTCTGATATGTTCATAATACTCCAGAACAGTCAGTAAATAAAGGATTTTTAA
Source organism: Acidobacteriota bacterium (assembly GCA_013696385.1). Taxonomy (GTDB): domain Bacteria; phylum Acidobacteriota; class Blastocatellia; order Pyrinomonadales; family Pyrinomonadaceae. Next base: position 1,402 of record JACCYR010000158.1, on the reverse strand, counting down.
TTTTTAATGGTCAAAGTGTTTAATTAAATTGAGAGATTAAAACCCTTATGCAAAAAAATATTGGTAAGAATAAAAAGAAACAAATAGTTAAAATTGAGGAATTAGATAAAATCACTAACAAACCACCAGAAATTCTGCTGGAATTTATAAAAGACGCCAACCTCGTACCGTTTGACGCCGATTTTAGTTTTGACTTGCCAGATAATCCTTGTGGTGAAGGCGTAAGTTTTTTATCTTGGGCAGATGAACACAACTTGAGGCAATACTCTAAACTTTTCCGCCGCTTATTGGATGTAGAGAGAGAAGGCGGTTTTTGGCAAGTTACTTTTAATGAAATTAAGAAAAATCGGGAGTTTATGAAACTTTTGGTTGAAATCACCGAGAAATTTCAAAAAGAACTTGAACAAGAACGAAAACACACGGCGGATTGTGAAGAACTAATAAGACTCGGTATTAAAGTTCAGCGAGAACGCGGCGTCAAGCTTCGTAAAAACTATATTCCCCCCCGAAGGGAAATGCATTTCAAAATTACTACTGAAAAAACATTTCTTAGTGAGATAGTACTATTTGATGAAACTAGGATAAAAAAAAATGAGAATTACGAGCTTGCAAAGCGCCTTTCCAACATTGCATCCGATTTTTTCTCTTTGACTCTGGATGGAAACTATCGAGGCAATTTATCCCTGAGCGTTTTTTCTGATGTTATTGAGGGCACTGATTTCAGGAGACTAAAAAAATGTATTGTTTGTTCTAATATTTTCTGGGCATATCGACTGAACACAAAATTCTGCCAAAAGAAATGCTCAAATCAATATCATCAGAAGGAAATAATAAAAAACCCAAAGAGGAAAAATGTAGTTAATGCCCGTCGTAGTAAAACCAGGTTTGATAAAAAGGTCGACGAAGCAAGAAAACTACTACGAGAGACAGAAAATGAATTCGAAAAAATGGAGATAAATAAACATTTGCAAAAAACAGTTTTCAAGCGACAATGCGCGGCTAAAAAACTAAAGAAAGCTAAGGAGGATGCAAAGAATAATGGCACTTTATAAACGCCCTGATTCAAAGTATTGGTGGATGAAGTTTTACTTTGGCGGTTCGCTTATCCAGCAATCAACAAAATGCTCAAACAAACGCGATGCCGCAACGATTGAAAGCGCATACCGCACGCAGCTTGCACTTGGGCGCATCGGCATCAAACCGAAAGTTAAAGCACCGGAACTTGAAAAGGCAGTCGAGGATTTCTTGAAGTGGGCAAAAGTTAAGCACCAAGATTCGGTAACTTATAAACGCTATTATTTTGCTTGCCAGACATTGAAAAACTTTTTCGGCAAAACGAAAGTTGATTGTATCGAAACAAAAGATGTCGAGAAATTTATTACTTGGCGAAGCTGCCAAATAT
>JACCYR010000357.1 GCA_013696385.1 Acidobacteriota bacterium | reverse complement strand
GTGAAAAGGTATGAGTTGTTATTCTGAGCTTGTGCCTTTCACCATCTAATTATTTGAAGGCTGTGCAAATTAAAGTCGTTTGTTTTCCGGCAGTTTTTTCACCACCGAGGCTCGCAGAGCAGACACGGAGTTTTAATCTTTCTCTGTGACTGCTCTGTGCCTACTCTGTGATTCTCGATGGTGAAATATTCTTGATTTATGCATAACCTTCAATTATTTAAAGCAATCAAATAAAACTTGATTTTCCCGTTGGTGGCGCAAAATTCACTAAGAAATACAAGGAAATATGAAAAAATTGGCATTGGCAATTCACGGCGGCGCAGGCACAATTTTGAAATCCTTGATGACCGATGAGTTAGAAAAAGAATATAGAAACGCTCTTGAAACCGCACTCAAGGCAGGTTGGAAAATCCTGCAAAAAGGCGGAAACGCGCTTGATGCGGTTGAAGCCTCTGTCATCGAACTCGAAAATAATCCGTTTTTTAACGCAGGCAAAGGCGCGGTTTTCACACACGACGAAAAAAATGAGATGGACGCTTGTATAATGGACGGCAAAACTCATAATTCGGGTGCGGTGGCTTTTGTCCGAAACGTCAAAAACCCGATAAAACTTGCGCGACTGGTAATGGAAAAAACCGAACATTATCTGCTGGCGGGCATTGGCGCAAACGAATTTGCCAGAGAAATGGACATCGAGTTTGCACCCGACGAATATTTTTTCACCGATTTTCGTTATCAACAATTGCTCAAAGCACGAGCCGAAGGCGTTGTTCAACTCGACCACACCGAAGAAGTTCAGATTCCAGATTCCAAATTCCAGATTCCAGAGTTTGAAGTTGAAAATCCAAACTCTGAAGTTCAAAGTCTAAACAATCCAAAATCCAAAATCCAAAATCCAAAATCCAAAATTGGCACGGCTGGCGCGGTGGCGTGTGATATTTTCGGCAATCTTGCCGCCGCAACTTCAACCGGCGGAATGACCAACAAAAAATTCGGACGCATCGGCGACACGCCGATTATCGGCGCGGGAACTTATGCCGACAACAAAACCTGCGCGGTTTCCTGCACCGGACACGGCGAATTTTTTATGCAGATGGTTGCGGCTTACGATGTCGCTTGCCGAATGAAATACAAAGGTTTGAATTTGGCTGACGCGGCAAACGAAACGATTGAATACTTGCACGAAATTGGCGGCGAAGGCGGTTTGATTGCAATTGATGCGCTGGGGAATGTTGTTTTGCCATTTAACAGCGAAGGGATGTATCGCGGTTTTGTCACGGCGGACGGCGAGCCGATGATTGACATTTTTAATTGATGATTTTGGGCGGCGATTTTAAGTTTTAAGTACTGCAGCAAAAATAAGTTCAAGCGTTTTGAGTTCCAACTTTAGTTGGCTCTTGGCAAATTAAAGTTGGAACTCAAAACATTTTAATTTGTTTGTGAACGATTACTTATTGACTTCAAAATACACTTTTATTGCATTGTATTTTGCCGCGTTGTTTAGAATGTCGAAAACTTTTTCGTAATTTTCCAGACCTTCGACTTTGTGCGTCAGCATCCGCGACAGCCAGCCTTGATACATCGCCTCGCTGAGTGCCAAATCCTTTACGCCGAGTTCAAAATGTTCGCGGTTGGCGTTGACCGTGCCGAACATTATGCGATTGCCAAGAACAAACTGCTGATTGATTTTATCGGACGGAACTTTGTCGGTTTTGCGCTTCCCGCCGGTTACGCTCGACAAAATCAAAATGCCGTTTTGATTAAGTGATTGCATTGCGTCGAAAATTATCGGCGAGTAACCCGTGCATTCAAAAATCAAATCGTATTCGCCGTATTTTTTCACGCTTTCCGTTACCGAAAGTTCAAGCGTCGAATCATAAGTTGCGCCGATGGCTTCGCACAATTCAGCATTCAAATAACCTTTGCCTTTGTCTTTGCCGAAGCCGTGAACTTCATAGCCGCGCAAACGTAACGCCAGCGTTGTCAAAAGTCCGACGCTTCCCGTTCCCAAAACGGCGGCGGTTTTCGGTCGCCAAATTTTCAAGCGTTCCTGAATGTCCGATGCTTGCTTTAATCCTTTTTCGATAATCGAAAGCGGTTCGAGAAGAACGGCAATATTGGCAATTGCGGGCGGGATTTTGACAAGAAAATCCGCGCTTTCCGCGTAAAACTCCGACATAAACCCGTGCAGGCGCGAAATGCCGCGCTCATAATATTTATCATCAGTGGTAAAATCCGGTGTGCCAATTTTGTCATAAAAACTGCGTCCCGGACGGCGCACACTAGCAACAACAAAATCGCCTACGGTAAGTTCTTTGACATTTTCGCCGATTTGCGCAACCCGCCCGAAATTTTCGTGTCCGAGAACCAGAAAATCAAAACCTTTGGGCGCGACTCCGTATTCGCCGGCGTTGATTTCCCTGTCTGTTCCGCAGGCTCCGACGCGCAAAACTTCGACCAAAACGCCGCGCCCGTCTTTTATTTCGGTCAGTTTCGGTTTGTCCACTTCTACTACCCGAACTGAATTTGCCGTTTTTGGTGTAACTGCTATTGCTTTCATATTTTTTAAGTTAATCACAAAATTGCTTCTTGATTCTCAGTTTCGGTTTCCGGCATCAGCTTTCTCAAACGCAAAAGAGTGATTTTTTTTTCGTCAGCTTGCAGAATTTCCACGTCGAGTCCACGAATGTTTAGCGTTTCGCCGATTTTCGGAACGTAACCGGCTTCGCTCGTTATAAGTCCGGCAATAGTCGTAAAGTCGTCATCTTCGATTTCCATATCAAAAAGCCGCTCGACTTTGCCGATTTCGGTTGAGCCGAGAACGTCATAATAACTTTTATCTGCGCCTTCGATAATCTCGATAATTTCCCCTTCAATATCTTCATCCTCAATTTCGCCGACGATTTCTTCAAGAATATCTTCCACCGTTATAAGTCCCGCTATGCCGCCGTATTCGTCCACGACAATCGCAATTTGAATATGACTGGTTTGCATATTTTGCAGAAGTTCGGCGGCGGATTTTGTTTCAGGAACAAAAAAAGCCGGACGAAGGAGAGTTTCAATCGTCTGGTTTTCATTGCCTTCGGACCAAGCGTTGAGCAAATCGCGGACGTAAATCACGCCTTCAATATTGTCAATCGTATCTCGATAAACCGGCAGACGTGAAAATTTTTCTTCGATTATCAAATCGCGCACGTCTTTGACAGTTGAGCCAATCGGCAAACCGCAAATTTCGGTGCGCGGTGTCATAATTTCGCCCGCTTTAGTTTCGCTGAACTCAAACATCGTTTCAATTAAAATGCGCTCTTTTTCTTCCAAAATTCCTTCGGCTTCGCCCATTTCGATTAGTGCCTGAATGTCTTCGGCGTAATCTTCGCGTTCTTCTTCGGTCGTTTGATTTGAAACAACCGTTGTTTCGAGCGGTGAGTTATCTTTTGTAAAAAAATGAAACGGGTCAGCCAAACCTGACAACAAACCGTAAAACGGGCGAACGAACGGAAGCAGGAAAAGCAATTTTGTTTCGGGATTTTTCCAGGTTAGAAAACGCGGAATTATTTGACGAAAAGTAATGGACGCGACCAAACCGATAATTAAGGCAATTGTTAAAACTTCCCAATACGGCGGATTAAAACTAACTGTAATAAGCGTTACTAAAACGGAAAAACTAATCAGCAAAACCTGAATCGCCGCCGACAGCGCAAAGCGAAAGCGCGGACGATTTTCTAAAATCTCGCGCAAAAATGCAGACGAACGCGACGCGGAGTTTTCCTCCCAATCGGTTGAAGTGCGCCGTAGGCTAACGTCGCTCAATTGCGAGAAAGCCATATCAATCGTTGCCAAAAACGTCAGGACAAGCAAAATCAAAATGGCAATGGCTATTTCAATTTCCATATTTCTTTAATGGTAAATGATAAATGGTGAATGGTAAATTGAGTTTTTATTTTAGAAGCTGTGCCGCTTGCTCATCAACCAACCAAAACAGATTTCCGCTGCGCGGTTTTACGACTTGAGATGGAAATTTTTCGGGCTGAAATTCGCCTTCTAAAACCATTTGGAAGGTTTCGGCTTTTGATACGCCGCCGACTAAAAATATGACGTTTGAAGAATTATTAATAGTTGGAAAAGTAAAGGTCAAACGGGTTGTGTCAAATTTTTCGACATAATTTGCAGTTGCAATTTTTTCGGTTTCGCCTAAAGCAGCAGTAAAAGGAAAAAGCGAAGCCGTGTGTCCGTCGTCGCCCATTCCGAGCAAAATCAAATCAAAACGCGGGAACTCGTTTTCTGTTAAATCAAAAAAATCTTTGATTGTCTGCGCGTAATTTTCGGCAATCTTTTCTGTATCTTTTAACTCTATTTGCCAGCGAAAGATATTTTCTGTCGGAATTTGCAAAGGTTTAAACAGATTCTCGTTTGCCGTTCGAAAATTACTTTCTTGATTTTCGGGCGAAACGTTGCGCTCGTCGCCGAGAAAGAAAAAAACTTTCGTCCAGTCTATTTTATTTTTAAACCGCGGGGTTGTCAGAAGCTGGTAAAGCAATTTTGGCGTTGAACCGCCCGCTAGTGCGACGGCAAATCTGCCATTTTCTTCAATTGCCCGGTTTCCGATTGTGTTAAACTTTTTGGCGGCAAACTGATTTAACTGATTTAAGTCTGGAAATATCTTTATCATAAGTTTAAGTTGTCAACTATACCAATTTTATTTTTATTATGCCTGCAAGACACGCAAACAAACTACAAAAATTTTCGCCTGAAACTTTAACTCAACAACTCTCGAAAAAAATCCTTCGCTTTCTCGTAGATTTTCGCATCTTCCGAAACACGCGGACCTGCAATATTCAAATTTTTATAATCAGCCGCAGCAATCCATTGGCGAGTTCTTTCAGTTGCTTGGGCAATCGTCAAAACCGAAAAATCAAGATGCAAAACTGGTTTTTGATATTTTTCCGCAAATTCTTTTGTCAAGCGTGAACCGCCCGTAAGTTCGCCGTGCGAAAGAATTAAAGTTGCGTCCGCCATTTTCACATTTAACTCGGTTCTTTCTGCTGGATTTTCCGTTTCGGTTTCGACCAAATTCTTATATTTTTCCGAAATTCTGCCGTCTTCGGCGCGGCGATTTTTTGGAACAAAACCGCCGATTTCAATTTCGTTTTCCAATGCAAAATCAAATGCGGCGCGGTCAACGCCCGTTTGCCCGCCGGATACGATTTTATTTATTTGCCGCGAATTCATTATTTCACCCTACAAAATGATGAAAAGCAAAGCAAATTTTAATTACTTCGGTTGTGCTGAATTCCCCAGCGTTGCAATTTAATACACAAATTTTAATCAACTGCCTTTTTGTTTAAAAAGTTCTGTTTTTTATTCAAAAAACGAGTTTTTTCTCACGGCATAATTTTTGCACGTCGTATTTTTATCTCAAAAATTTGTTTGATTTTCTTACAAATAATTATTGAGAATGGAATAAGTAGTAAAATTTCGAAAAGGGGATTAAAGATATGACAGATTTTGAAAACAAAAAACAAGACAACAAAATAAACAACACAACTGACAGAACGCAAAACATTTCGCAAAGCGGAAAAACGGGCAGCCAAACCGCTCAACCGGACAGCGACATTGTTAACAAGGTCGGCAACATAGTGCGCGGCGACACCGACGCGGCTAAAGACGTTTATAAACAAGCAAAAGAATCGACTAGTGAAGCTGCCAGCCAAGTATATGGCGCAGCAACCAAAAAAGCGGCATCGAAAATTGATGAGGAAAAAACTAATCTCGCTCAAGGTTTATCGAGCGTTGCCGACAATATCCGGCAATTGGGCGATAATTTGCGCGGCGCGGAACAAACGCACGGTGTCGCTGAAGTAACTGCCAATTATAGCAACACGGTAGCCGATAAAGTTGAACAATTTTCGGGTTATCTGGAGAAAAAGGATTTAGGTGAACTAATGAGCGATGTTGAAGATTTTGCTCAACGTAATCCGGCGTTATTTCTCGGCGGAGCATTTGCGCTCGGAATTTTGGCAGCACGATTTTTGAGAAGCGGCAATCCGAATCAAGCCTTGATGCGTCGCCCGCGTTATGAACGGGAAGACAGATTTCTGCCAAAACAAAACAGAGGCATTCATCTGCCGGAAAATTTTGACGAGAAAATGAAACCTGAGAGAAATCAAACAGACTTAAATACAGAGGCGACCGGAACTGACACTAAAACATCGGCGAGTTTCGCTTCACCGAATAAAGGAGTGTAGTTTATGGAACAACAAATTATGAAAGATGAACGCTCTTTAGGCGACCTTTTTTCCGAACTTGCTAGCGAAACCGGCACTTTGGTCCGGCAGGAAGTTGCGCTCGCCCAAACAGAACTAACACGAACGGCAACGAAAGCCGGAAAAAATGTCGGGTATTTAGTAATTGGCGGCGCGGTCGCTTATGCGGCTTTGCTGGCTTTTATCGCCGCGCTGATTCTCGCTTTGTCATATATGATTCCGGCGTGGACAGCGGCATTGCTTGTCGGAATCGTCGTCGCTATCGCGGCAGTGATAGTTATTACGTCGGCGTTAAATGCTTTGAAGAATACTAACCTGGCACCGCGTCAAACGGTTGAAACAATCAAGGAGGATGCAAAATGGCTGAAAGACCAAGTGAGTTAAATAAAGAAATACCGATAATTGTTGAAGAAACAACCAGCGTTGTGGTAATCAGCGAACCGTCGGACAACATTAATTTGAAGGACAGTTTGGATGAAAATTATTCAAGCGGCGTGGAATATTCAAATGACGGAGAAACAGACAAGAACGAAACTTCCGATGATACTGAGCAGATAAAGGCAAATATCCAAGAAACACGCGCCGAAATGAGCGAAACGATTGACGCCATTCAAGAAAAGCTGAGTTTTTCAAACATCAGCGAACAAGTTAAAACAGAAGTTTCGGAATATGTCGGTGAAACAATTCAAACGGCAAAAAACACTGTTTATGATGCAACAATAGGAAAAATAGGAGATGTTATGAATTATGTAGACAAGGGAATAAATGAAGTGGCGGATACAACAGTAGTGCGAACCGCACGCCAAAACCCGTTAGCAATAGCTTTAATCGGATTGGGAACAGGAATACTTTTGATAAAGGGTTATCAGAAAAAGCGACCAAATTATCGTTACAATGACGATTATGAACGCGACAATCGAAATTATCGGCGCGGATTTTCATCGAGAGCTGTCTATGACGAGCGGGATGAGGGGCGCGGGTTTTCGTCAAGAGATAATAAATCAACGCTGGCGGCGGCGCAGGATAAAGTGAGCGGCACGGCGGGCGCAGTTTCCGATTCGGTGAGCGGCGCAGTCAGCGCAGTTTCCGATACGGTCAGCGATGCTGCAAGTAAAACATATAATAAAGTTAGCTCGCAAGCCGCCGATCTTGCCGAAACAGCGCAAGACCAATACGATTATTATATGCAGGAAAATCCATTAGCGGTTGGCGCGGTGGCAATGGCACTCGGTGCGGCAGTCGGTTTGGCGATTCCTTCGACGCAGGTTGAAAATCGCTGGATGGGCGAAACGCGAGAAAATCTGGTGCAAAAGGCGGAAGAAACCGCCCGCGATGCGGTTGAAAAAGTCCAGCAAGTCGCCGGACAAGTTAAAGAAACTGTCAAAGAAGAAGCAAAAAACCAAGGCTTGACTTAAGTAGGCAAGTTAAAGTGAATAAAGAAAAAGCAGTGTCAACCAAAATGATCGACACTGCTTTTTTCTTTTTCATTAACCAATATTTCGCAGTTTTGCAGAACAATCAAAAACCTATTTTTTCAATTCTCTCCAAGCCATTCATATACGATTGCAAAATTTCGGGAATTAAAATTGAGCCGTCCGCCTGTTGATAATTCTCCAAAACCGCAATCCAAGTGCGCCCGACGGCTAAACCTGAACCGTTCAAAGTATGCACAAACTCCGGTTTTGCGCCGCCTGCGCGTCGGAAACGCAGATTCATTCGTCGCGCCTGAAAATCACCGCAATTTGAACAAGAAGAAATTTCACGGTAAGTATTTTGTGATGGAATCCAAACTTCGATGTCGAAAGTTTTCTTCGCCCCGAAACCCAAATCGCCCGTTGACAAAACGACTGTTCGATACGGCAAACCGAGCAGTTGCAAAATTCTTTCGGCGTTTGCCGTCAGCTTTTCGTGTTCTTCTTCGGAATTTTCCGG
>JACCYR010000353.1 GCA_013696385.1 Acidobacteriota bacterium | reverse complement strand
GTTTTGCAGAGCGTGAATCATCTGATTAATGTCGTCCCATTCTTCCTCTTGCGCCGCCAAAAGCAGAAGCATAATGTTTGCGCCTGCCGAAAAATTGCCGTTTTGGTTGCCAACGACCAAGCCCGTAAAATTCTTTTCCACTTCATCAAGCGCAAAATTCATCATTTGCACCGTGTCGCCGCCGATTGAATTCATTTTTGAGTGAAATTCAAGACACGCCACGCCGTCGCCGATGTCAATAAGGCTTGCGCCCGCGTTTTTCTTGATAACGCTGCTTCGGTCTTTGACCGATTTCAAAACGATAAAACCTTCTTGCTCTTTGACCGCTTTATATTCGCCTGCGCCTAAATCGTAATAAAATTTCTGTCCATTTTCCGTTTTATAAAAATTTTCCGCACCCGATTCCAGCATTTTCTCGACATTCGCGGGAATCGCTTGATTTTCGGCTTTCATTCGCTCAACCGATTCTTTTACGCCGATTGCGTCCCACGTTTCAAACACGCCGATTGTCCAACCAAAACCCCATTTTATCGCATTGTCAATCTCGACAATCGTGTCGGCGATTTCGGGAATGCGGTTTGCCGCGTAACGCAGAGACCGCGAAGTTGTTTTCCACAAAAATTCCCCAACATTGTCTTTGCCCCAAACGAGCGTTTTGACGCGCGTCGGCAAATCTTCAATCTGCTTTGCCGCATCGAGCGACGGAAATTTTGTTTTTTCCTGCGGTTTATATTCAAAAGTTTCAAGGTCAAGTTCAAGAATCTGCCGATTGCCTTCTGCGTCCTTTGATTTTTTGTAAAATCCGCCGCCCGTTTTGTCGCCCAAAAATTTCTTTTCGAGCATTTTTTCAATCACGTCGGGAACTTGGAAAACTTCGCGGTCTTCGTCTGTTGGAACTGCCGGATAAAGATTAAGGTTGACGTGCGCGAGAACATCCAAACCAACCAAATCCGATGTTCTGAATGTTGCTGATGAAGCGTGTCCGATTGCTTTTCCAGTCATCTGGTCAACTTCGGTTGGCGTAAAACCCATCGCCAGCATTTCGTGAACCGTCGCCATCATTCCAAAAGTTCCGATTCGATTGGCGATAAAATTCGGCTCGTCTTTGGCAGGCACAACACCTTTGCCAAGCCTTTGGTCAAGAAATCCGAAAATCGCGCACGAAATTTCAGGCTTTGTCCACTTTGTCGGAATAACTTCGACGAGTTTCATATAACGCGGCGGATTAAAGAAATGAATGCCGAGAAAATGCGCTTTGAAATCGTCAGAAAAAGGCTCGGCGATTGATTTAATCGGAATTCCGCTCGTGTTTGAAGCAATAACTGAACCAGCTTGACGATGCTTTTCAACTTCCGCGAAAACCTTATGCTTGATGTCGAGATTTTCGACAACCGCTTCTATTACAAGGTCGCAATCTTTGATTTTCGCCATATCGTCCGCGAAATTTCCGACGCTAATCAGCGAAGCGTTTTCCACCGACATATAAGCGGCAGGACGCGCTTTTGCCAAGCCGTTGAAACCCGAATTGGCAATGCGGTTTCGCACCTGCGGCGAATCGAGCGGCAGACTTTTTTTTTGTTCCTCTTCAGTTAATTCCTGTGGCGCGATGTCCAAAAGAATCGTCGGTATTCCCGCGTTTGCAAGATGCGCGGCGATGCTTGCGCCCATTGTTCCCGCGCCTAAAACGGCGGCTTTCCCAATTTTTAGCATTGTTTGTCTTTATCCTTCCTGTCTGGTTTTGAAATAATTATATCATACTGAATGAATGCTCATTCAGCAAGGATTTGTGAAGAAATTTTGAATAAATAAGGTCTTTGTTTATATTATTTATATTTACTAAGCATTGCAACAATGAGTTCAAGCGTTTTGAGTTCCAACTTTAGTTGGCTTGTTTTCAAGTTTTAGCCAACCTTTAGTTGGAACTCAAAACTTTTTTGTCTAATCTAATTCTGCACGACTACTTGTTGATTCACATAAATGAGTTAAAGTATTAAAAATTTTATGAAAAAACTATCTATGTCAGTAAAAAAGCAAAAACCGTGAAGCTAATCCAGCTTCACGGTTTCGCCAATTACTAATTTGCAACTACAAATTTGTAGTTCTATCTGTTGTTCTATCGGCAGTTCTGTCATCGCGAACGGTTCGACTATCGACTTCTACGGCACGTTTTTTCGGCAGCAAGCCCGCTAAACCGAGTAGACCGAGTAGACCGAGCCATCCCCAATCAGTATCGTTATCAACTACTCTATCGGTTCGTGTTATAGTATTGCTATTAGTGTTGCTGTTAATCTGGGCAGATACAGATAAAGCCGTCGCCACAGCCAAAATCAAAACAAGCACGCCAATTCTCGCAGAGTTAAAAAGATTCATAATCATTTTCTCCTGTTTACGATTAATTTAAGATACTAAAATTTGAACAGACCAAGGCGATTTTACCGCTTTAGGGCATCAACGGCAGACGATTGTCTATGCAAATCAGACATTATTGCCGCTGTATTTGAGCCTATGGAAACAAAAACCATAGCTGTCCGGTTATTATTCGCTGCACATTTACAACGAAGGTTTATTTGTACTATTATTTTGCGATTTATGCAATGTAAATTTCACGTTCAAATACTTTAAAACATTCTAAGAGCTAGTCTGAAAAGTGCCGTTAGTTAAGC
>JACCYR010000352.1 GCA_013696385.1 Acidobacteriota bacterium | reverse complement strand
CTTTTGCAGATGCACGATTTTTGGGTTTCAAAGGGAAGACTCGGCAAACCGCAGGAACTCGCCGAATTTGCCGCCTTTATGGTCAGCGACCGCAACAGTTTTATGAACGGCGAAGTCGTGATTGTTGATGGTGGCGCGGTTACATAATTTTAATTCACAATTGATTTCTATTTAAATATCCCGGATGCTTCCTGAATTTGAAATTGAATTTCAATTCTAAGTGTTTGAAAACAAATAATTTATTTGACAAAGTAGGCTAATTTGTCATAATCTAAACGAGTTGAAACACATTTCAGCAAAGGAGAAATATGGCAAGAGCAGAACTAATCGAAAATTTGAACAATGCATTGAGTCTAGAGCTTTCGGGCATAATTCAGTATTCGCAACACAGCTATCTAGTTACGGGAATCGAAAGGGAAATCTATAAAGAATTTTTCCGCGACCAAGCCGACGAAGCAAATGACCATGCGCAAACACTTGGCGATAAAATAGTTGCGCTTGGCGGTGTGCCGACGGTTGAACCGGCAATAATTCGTCAATCAGTTGATTTAAAGGAAATGCTCAAACAGGATTTGGAACTCGAACGTGAAGCAATGGCGGGTTACATGGAAGCATGGAATTCGTGCGACGAAGAAGATTTGCCGACTAAATTCTGGCTTGAAGAGCGAATTGCCAATGAGCAGCTGCATATCGAAGAACTCGAAAAATTAACTTCCGAACGCACGGCAAAAGTTAATTCCGAGAGAATTGTTTTGCGCGAAGTTAGTTGAGAGTTGAGAATTTTTATGTTTGGAGTTCATGCTTTGGGCGTGTCTTGAGCCGGAAAATTCAAACCTTGATTTGAACTCAAATGATTTACAAAAAAGATGGAAAGCATTGTTTGACAACTCTGCTTTCCGTTTGATTTTTTCGATAAGGAAGAGAAAATTTAAGCAAAACTTGGAAACTCAAGAACTTTCGCGTCTTTTATCGTTTCTTCCGACTCAGCTTTTTGTTTATTCAAACGATAACGCGCTGAAGCTATAACGCGATGCAGGTCGTCCAACATTTCGGCATCAATTGATAATGTTTTCTGACATAACCAACCTAAATTTTCTGTCCACGTCGAAAGTTTGATAATCGCTTGATTATCTGTTAAAGAAACTTCAATTTTCTTCTCGTCAGAAACAATTGGTAGAAACTTTGTCGCTAAACTGCTTTGCATAAATTTTATAAAGGAATTGAAATTCGATTTCAATAACAATTATGCTAAATAAAAATGCCTTCGTCAAGTTTCGATAGGAACAAAATCAAAAAGGCAAAAGTAGAAAGTAAAAAGTTAAGAATAATTTTATCGCCTGTTGGTTTCAGTTTTAACTGAGTTCTAAATCTTTTATTATTCGATAATTTTTATCCAACTAAAACGAAACAAATCTGATTGAGAAAATTATTACAGTCTAAACTTTGATTATTCAGATTTGAATTTTACAATCATTGAGGCTTTTCGCCTTTTTACTTTTTATTTCTTAGCTTTCCACTCTTTCAAGAGATTTTCCAAGCCGCTCGTATCCGCCTGTGGACTTGACGCTTTGCCGACTTGAATCGCTCGTTCAGCCGTTTTAATAGCTTCGTCCTTTTTGCCCATTTCATTCAAGAGGCGCGATTTCGACACCAGCCCGCCGTATGTTTCAGACATACTAAGCGATTCATTTAACCAGCCGAGAGCTTCGTTATAATTTGCAGCAAGTTTTGAATTTATAACATAATTTGCCGCTTGAATCGGGGTCGAACCCATATTTCGGCGAGCGGTTTCCAGAATTCTCTTGGAAACATCGCCGACATCAACCGTAAAAGGAACACGCACTTTTTCCCAACCGATAGCAACCTGCGTAGTGTTATCGGTTACATTTTCAAATTCGATTGACATGGATTCTTCAAAATCAGCCGCTATCGGTTTGACGTTGACGCGCAAAGCGTCTTGTTTTACGTCGTAATCAAAACTTCCCCATTGGTCTGAAGTCTTGTTAAAAATGATTATCCATTCATCTTTATTTGGAATCGTATGCAGACTGTATTTGCCTTTCGGTAAAGTTTGACCGCTGATTTTGACATCGTTTGAAACTTCAAAAGTAGTCGCTTCATTTGCGCCGGTTCGCCATACTTCGCCTAAAGGGACAAGTTTGCCCCAAATTTCCCGTCCTTTGACACTCGGACGATGATAAACTATTGAAACGGTCGTGTCGCCGACGGTTTGTGAAATGCTTTGGCGCGGGCTTGTGCGCGGCACAGTCAACTGCGCGAACAAGTTTGAAACGCCAAACAAAACCAAAACCAAAAGCATAGATATTTTTGTTTTCATAAATTTACTCCTTAAAAATTAATTTCACGCCGAGGCGCAAATGTTTGCCAAGATTAGCCGTAATTTTAATTGATTTTTACTGGCTTTCCAAACGTTCACGCGCCCGTTGAATAAATAAAGTCAGCATTTCGGCAATTTTTTTGCTCATTTCACTGCTGATAATTGACTCACCCGCGAAACCGGCAAGCAAGTGCAGTTCTCGCGCGGAATTGCGGCGCAGTTCGACGGCTTGCGAAAACTGCACGAGCGTTAAATTTTTTCCTTTTTCGATAAATTCCGTCGCATAACGCAAAAGATTTTTCGTTTCGCCCGCAACCGGCAGCCATTCGATGCGCTCTTCGCTGTTTTCTGCTTGTTCGACGGCAAATTTCTGCATCATCGAACCGACGAAAGGAATGTCGGCGCGAATTGTCCAGTGCGAAACGCCTTTTGCGTCAGTGTAAATGCTTTCAACGCTCGGCATCAGTTCGACAAAATTTTTGATGTCGCCGAAAAATGCGCGGGCTTTTTCCAAACTTGATTTGACTTCGACTTTATCGCTGTAACCAGCGCGGATTGTGAACATATAAAAATTTTAGTGGTAATTTGTTTTTTGGTTTTATATTATCCACTTTCGGAAAATGAAAGTCCAAACTAAAAATCAAAACGCTTAAAAAAAATCAATAAGTTTTTCGGATTTTGAATCTTTAGCTAAACAGAAGATGACATAATTAATGATATTTTCGGCTAAATTTTGTATAATTTAAAGCGTCGAACTTCAAACAATAATCTTAAATTCTTTGCGAAAGATGAGGAATATAATATGAACAAATTTTCTTTCACGAGTGTTATTTTTCTACTGTTTTTGCTTTTTTCAGTTTCGGTTTTTGCTCAAACGCCAATGCCGACCGCGACACCGCCGAATGATGACGGCGAGGTTGTCAAAATTTCAACCGCGCTGATTCAACTCGATGTCATCGTAACCGACAAAAAAGGAAATCAAGTAACAGATTTGAAGCCCGAAGATTTTGAAATTTTTGAGAACGGGGAAAAACAAAACATCACAAATTTTTCCTACATTTTTTCTAATCCTGAAAAGCGACCGACAGATTCTCCGACACCCAAGACAACCGATAAATTCAGCATTCCCATTCCACCGGCAAAGCTAAAGCTCGAGCAAGTTCGCCGCACATATGCGATTGTCATTGATGATTTGGGTCTTTCATTCGAGAATGTCAATTGGGTTCAGCAGTCTTTGAAAAAATTTGTTAATGAACAAATGCAGGAAGGCGATTTAGTCGCGGTTATTCGCACGGGAAGCGGTATCGGCGCACTACAGTCCTTCACGTCGGACAAACGCCAGCTTCTAGCGGCGATTAACAAAATAAAATGGAATCCGCAAGGCAGAGGCGGCATCAGCACTTTTGCAGCAATTGGCAC
>JACCYR010000368.1 GCA_013696385.1 Acidobacteriota bacterium | reverse complement strand
TAACGACAGGAATAAGTCCATTTTTCAAAACGTGCTTATAAACAACTGTTTTTTCGCTTAAACCTTTCGCCCGCGCCGTGCGAACGTAATCTTCGCCGAGTTCTTCAATCACGGAAGAGCGAATCATCCGCGTTAAAATCGCTGAAAGTGCCGCGCCGAGCGTTACGGCGGGCAGAACAATGTCTTCGGGATTTGCGCTTCCGGTTGGCGAAAACCAGCCAAGTTTGACGGCGAAAATATACATCAAAAAAGGTCCGATAACAAAAGTCGGCAAACTGATTCCGAGCAGCGCGACAAGCGAAGAAAAATTATCAATCAGCGAATTTTTGTTTGTTCCGGCAAGAACGCCGAGTGGAATCGCAATACTGACGGCAACAATTAGAGCGGCTACGGCGAGTTTTATTGTCGCCGGATAACGCTCCAGAATCATATCCAAAACCGGACGGTCGGTGCGAAATGAATTTCCTAAATCGCCGCTCAAAACGCCTTTCCAATAATCAAGATAACGATTGTTCGCGCCGTGCCAATCGAAACCTTTTTCGTCGTTGTAGGAAAAGAAAAAAGCCGGTTTGTCGAGTCCGTGTTTGGCGTTAAAATTGGCAATTTGTTCGGGCGTGGCTTGTTCGCCCAAAATTGCAGTTGCCGGGTCGCCCGGAACTAATTCGATTAAAAGCGTTACGAGCGACACGACCGTCCACACGACTAACAAAAGTAGTCCGATTTGACGAGCAAAATTTAAGAGTTTGTGTTTCATTATTGCCAATTCGACAAAAGAATTATGTTGGGAAAGTCAGCACGAACAGAATTATAAAACCTTTCGCCCGCCGTGACGAACCTGCAATTTTCCCTAACGCTCAAAGCCAGATAAAGCGAATCGTAAAATGTTCTTTTATATTTGACGGCGATTTGAAAGGCTTCTTTGAAGACAGACCTCGCGGGAGTCATTGTGAATTGGATATTTTGAAAATCTTTGATGGCAGAGTTTGCATCGTTTGCGTCAAAACCTTGAAAAACCTGTTTTTTCCAAATGATGTTTCCATATTCAGCGTAAATCAAATCAGGCGCAAGAAATTCCCAAAGCCCTTGTTTATATTCAAGCAAAACTTGCTTTGCCTTTATCGAATCGGTTTCTATTACAAACCATTTCACTGCCACGCTGCTGTCAACAATAATTTTTTCCATCAGCGCATTCTGTCCTCTCTGATGAGTTCCGTGCTGTCAAGCATCACGCCGTATTTTTCTCCCATTTTATTTTGAAATTCAAGAATTCTATCTACCACTTCGCGCCGATTGGCAAGTTCAAGTTCTTCCCACTCATCGAGAAATTTTTCCACGTCCTCAAAGCCTTTACTCTGCGCGACATTTTTAAGTTTTTGATAGGTTTTCTCCGAAATCGTTAATGTTACGCTCATTGTCTTACTCCCAAATGAATCGCGGCAATTCCGCCCGTCAGATTTTTATATTCGACATCGGAAAAGCCGGTTTCAAGCATCATCTTCAGCAAACCTTTTTGGTCGGGAAATCTCGCCACCGATTCCGACAGATATTCATACGCACCGCGCGAACCGCTGACTACGCCGCCGATTTTCGGCAGAATTTTTGTAAAATAAAACTGAAATAATTGACGAAATCCCGGCACAATCGGCGCGGAAAATTCTAAAATAACCAGCTTTCCGCCGACCTTTAAAACGCGGTGCAATTCTCGCAGACCGTCTTGCCAATTGGAAAAGTTTCGCAAACCGAAAGCGATCGTAACCGCGTCGAAAGTTTCATCCGCGAAAGACAAATTCATTCCGTCGGCTTCCAGATACGGAATTGCAAGATTCTCCACCGCGTTTTTTTCTTTGGCAATCGCTAGCATCGGACGGCAAAAATCCGTGCCGATAATTTTCGCCTGCGCGTTTTTTTGCAGTTCCAAAGCCAAATCGCCCGTTCCACAAGCGACATCTAAAACCAGAGCGTTTTTATTTTCCAAAACATTTTCGAGTTTTTTTGTTACTAATTTGCGCCAACGCTTATCAATGTTGCCAGACAAAAAATGATTGAGAAAATCGTATTTCGGCGAGATGCGCGAAAACATCTCGCGCACGTCTTCGGCGTGTTTTAATTCATCAGCGGTTCTTTCGTTTGACATTAAAATTCCAAATTCTAAATTTCAAATTCCGAATTATTTCTTAGTTTCTTCGGACTTTTTTACAACTACACTTACAACAGTTTGTTTTTGTAGATTTTCAGCAACTCTCTGAACATCTGCCAAAGTTACACTATTTAATTTGGATATCTCGTCTTTAACCGAAATGAGTTGGTAAGTATCAGCATTAAGCCATAATTCGGCAAGAGTCGTTTTTTCGGAAAGTGATTGGTTCATCTCTGAAATTCGAGATGTCTTACTTTTTTCAAATTCCGCATCTGATATTTTCCGCAGCAAAAAGGGCTGACGGATTTTTTCAATAAAAGCAGTTGCTTTGTCGGCGGGAAGTTTTATTTCGATTACAAAGCTGCCGTCTAAAAGATGCGTTTCGTTACGGACAAAAATATTTGTTTGGAAATCAGCATCGGATATTTGGACATCAGCAGCAGAATTTTTCAAACGTTCAAATAAAATACCGGCTAAAATCAAACCAGCCTGATAATCCTTGTTATTTCTCGCCATATAACGAGATGCCTGATAAATCTCGACCTTTTCGATATTTGGAAGCTCAATGAGTTGTTTTTCAGATAAAGGCGCGTTTGGTTGGCGAAACGTCGCGGGAACTTTTTTATCCGCTTTTTCCCACGCGCCGAAATAACGGCGGACGGCGCGATAAACAAAATCGGGTTTGACGTTGCCGACGACGGTAAGCGTCGCATTGTCGGGCGTTAAAAATCTTTGCCGGGCAAAAATCAAATCGGCGAAATCAATCTTTTGCAGAGATTCGCTCGTTCCCATTTGCGCTCTGCCGTAGGGAAAATCCCCGTATAATCTTTTGGCAACGGCAAGGTCGGCGATATACGACGGGTCTTTTTCGAGTTCTTTGACTTTTTCAAGTCGTGCCGAACGAACTTTTGCCGTTATTTCCTTATTAATCTGCAGGTTAGAAACAGCATTTGCCAAAGTTTCCAACACATCTAGAATTTTATCGGAATTTGCCGTCGCATTAATCTGGATATAATCGAAGTTGCTTTTAACGTCGAGTTCTCCGCTTAATTCATCCCGAAAAAATCCCTTCACCGTTTCGTCGGGAAACAAACTGTCGCCCAAAAGTGCCATTGTGCCTTCTTTGGCTTGCGGGTCAAACGCCGAGCCGCTGTGAATCCGCAATTTGACCGTTACTTTTTCCGCATTTGGCTCAGTCCAAGTGAGTAATTTTAATCCGTTCAAAAGTTTTTCCTGTCGCGGTGCAGCAAATTTTGCCGTTTGCGCGAATGAAAAACCAGCGCATAGAAACAAAACTGTCGTTAATATCGTAAAGTTTTTGAAATAGTATTTAATATTCATTATATTTAAATCATAAATTGTTAATTGTTAATCGTTAGTTGCAGATTTTTATATTATCGTTGTAGATATCACGCAAGTTTGGTCCCGATTCAGAATTTATGATTTACGATTAAGGAAAAGAAAATTTTAGACGCTGACAGGCATCGCGTCAAACGAATAAAGCATCTATCAAATTGCTGTATTCTATAAAATGTTAAGAAAAAAGTTCCCGAAAAACTTAACATCTGAAAAAATTGCTTTATAATTAAACAGGCTAATTGAAGGCTTGAGAAAAAAACCAAAAAGTTTGAGAGGTTAGAAAGATGGGAAAAATAGTTAAATATTGTGCCGCTTGTGATGAAAGTTTTGCCGAAAAATTTGGCTTTTGTCCGAATTGCGGGCAGCCGATGAAGGCGTTTGAAATGAGTCCGCTTGCCGGAGAAATTGAAGCTCGAGAAGAAGCCAATCTCAGCGCACTTGATAATAATCGTTTTGAAGCCAAAACTCCCGCGCCGAGTTTTTATGAAACATCTGCAAAAAGCAGAGATGTTCCTGTTTCTGACGACGCGGTTTTTTCTGCCGATACTGAGGAGCAAGAATTTTCCGACGGTCAAATCGAATCAAATTCCGAAGATATTGTAAATGATGCCGGAATACAGCCGCCGGATTATACAAATACTTTTGCAGCAACTGCGGCGGCGGGCGCAAACGGAAACGGCAGCGGATTTAAAACGACAAATTACGATTATCAGCCAACCGGCGAAAAATATATTGAACAAACCAATGATGGTTTTCACATTACGGTTATTGAAGAAAAGAACGTCAGACAACGCAACGGGCTGTTGCTTGGCGCAACGGTTCTAATGC
>JACCYR010000294.1 GCA_013696385.1 Acidobacteriota bacterium | reverse complement strand
CGGTTTGATTTTCAGAATATGAATACTCAACCAAATCCATTCCGACAATCCGCCGCCTTTCTGCAAGTTTGCGAATTAAAATCAAAGTTTCATACCAACCGAGTCCGCCGGGTTCGGGTGTTCCGGTTGTTGGCACAAGGCTTGGGTCGAGTCCGTCAATATCTATTGTTAAATAAACATTTTCAGTCAGCGAATTAACCGCCGCATCAATCCAATCGGTTCTGCCGACAATATCTTTCGCCAGAAAATTTTAGTCGGCAAACCGGCATCAAGCGCAATTGCTTCGTCTGCCGAAATTGAGCGAATGCCAACCTGCACCGAAGGAATCTGTAAATCCTTAACGACGCGAGCCATAATTGAAGCGTGCGAATGCGGCGTTCCGTCGTAGGTGTCGCGCAAATCGGCGTGTGCATCAATCTGCAAAACGCTCAGATTATGATATTTTTCGGTGTGAGCGCGGATAACGGGCGCACTCACGGAATGTTCGCCGCCGAGCATACACAAAAATTTATCGCTTTCGAGCAATTCTTTCGAGCGTTGATACAAATCGCTCATCATTGCTTCGGGCGTTTCACGCGGAGCGAATTCTTCAAGCGTGTGAATCCCGATTTTATAAACTTCCGCATCGGTTTCTTCCTCGTAAAGTTCCATATTGCGCGATGCGTCAACAATCGCCATCGCGCCCGCGCCCGTTCCCGTGCCGAAGGAAACCGTGCCTTCGTAGGCAACGGGCAGGACGAGAACTTGCGCCGCATCGAAGGAAGAATATACTTCTTCATCAATGCCGCCGAAATTCATTGGTAAATTTGCTGATTCGCTCATTGTCAGTTGTCGGTCGTCGGTTGTCGGTTGTCAGTTGTCAGAAAATTCTGCTTCGGCTGACCACTGACAACCGACAACTGTTAAGGGACTTCGATTCCCAAGTCCTTACCTGAAAAAGAGAAAGTTGGTCGTTTGCGACCTTTCATAAACTTGGCGGCGGTTTGCGACAGGGCTGTAACAATCATCGGGAGCGCGATTGAAGGGTCGCTCGGAACATATGCGGTTGTTGCGTTTTTCAGAAGTTTGCCGAAAGTCTGCGTGTGATTTCCGCCAAACGAAGGCGTTCTTGTATCGAGCGGCACGGAATCGGTCGTAATCGAAACGGCGTATTTATGACCGCGCGGCGTTGTCCGCGTAATATATGACGAAACTTCCGCCATATTCACCATATTTTGACTGCAAATGCTGCCGAGCGTGATAATGCCCGAATTGCGCGTGCGATTGGAAATGTGCATCATTTCCATTGTGTCCTGCGTGATGTCAAAATTAAATTGAATTTTCTTTTCAAATCTGGCTCGCGCAATGCCGATAGAAAGCGGACTTGCCAGCAAATCAGGGCAATAAACCGGCACGCGCGATTTGAAAGCGGCTGTCAAAATACCGTCTTCGTGCGCGATTTCCGCCAATTCGCGTCCCAATAAATGTAAAAATTCGCGGATTGAATACGGACGCGAAAAGTCTAATTGATTAATAACGCTTCCAACCCACTCGTCCGCCTCGCGGTATTCTTCCTGATTAGCAAGCAAATCGCCCATCCGCGAAACCTCCGACGCTTCAAGTTCCTCGTCGCTCATACTCGGATGAGCTTGATAATGATTGCGTCCAAGTATTTCGTGAATATCGTGGAAAAGCACCGTGCCGGACATCACCAGAACATCTACAAAGCGATTTTTTATCACATACGCGAGAAGCCGGCGCATTCCCGAAGGAATTAAATTGCCTGAACCGCACATATAAATAGTTGAATTGTCGTCGAGCATATCCAACCAAACGCGGTGTGCCTCCGCTAACTGTCTTGCGCCAAAGCCTGCACCTTCCATCTTTTCAAGTAGTCCTGCCACCGACCGGTCGCGGTCAACCGGAATCGGACGAGTCGGAACCGTTAAAAATTTTGAAGCCTTCGATTTCTTTTGAGCCGCCATATTTTCTCCGTATAATTTTATTCACTGCCATTCGGCGAAAGATAGGTATAACTTTCAGCCTGACTTTCGTAGTATTCAATCAATTCATTACCTTCTTTGGTTGAAACTTCGCCGTCTTTAATTCTCTGCACTATGTTTCGCCTAAACTGGTCATGGAGTTGCGCGGCATCAAAGCGAACAGTTGCTAAAGCATCACCGAGCGTCGCGCCCTGAATAACTTTTTTAATAATATAACCGTCTTCGCCAATGTAAATATGTGCCTCGTGCGGCACGCCAAACAAGTTGTGATTGTTTCCCATTACTTCCTGATACGCGCCCACCAGCATCATTGCCAAATAATAAGGTTCGTCTTTTTCCAATTTATGCAATTCGAGAACCGGTTTGACATCGTGCAGATCAACAAATTTATCGACAATTCCGTCAGAATCACAAGTTATATCACACAGAGTAGCATATTCCGTCGGTTTTTTGTTGAGTTTATGGATTGGAAGTATCGGAAAAAGCTGCTCCAACGCCCAATTATCCGGCATCGAACGAAAAACCGAGAAATTTGCCAAGTATTTGGCACACAATAAACGGCGCAATTCGTCAAATTCTTCGGCGACATACTTTTTCTGTTGGGCAAACCCATCGGCTTTTTCGCAAACGTCCCAAAAAAGAACTTCGCCTTTACCACGATCTTCGAGCGAAATCAAGCCGAGATTAAACATCGTGAAAAGTTCTTCGCGGTGTTCGAGCGCGTCGTGATAGTATTCGCGGTAGTTTTTGCCAGTAATACTTTCGCGCAAATCGTGGAGTTCTTTGACAACTTGCGGGTCGTCTGCGGCAAGCGTCATCGGCGCGGTTATATCTTCAACCACCGTTTCAATTTCGTCCTGCACATTCGTTACCAAAATCGCGTGATATGCCGTTAGGAAACGTCCCGATTCCTGAATAATCGTCGGATGCGGCACGTCTTCGTCGTCGCAAACTGTTTTAATGACGTAAATAACGTCGTTGGCAAATTCCTGCGCGTTATAATTTGCCGAAGATTCAAACGAAGTGCGCGAACCGTCATAATCAACCGCCATTCCGCCGCCGACATCCAAATACTCAATCGGAATCTGCATCTGACGAATTTTGGCATAAGTCCGCGCCGCTTCCTTCATCGCGTTTTTGATGCGTTTAATATCAGTCAGCTGCGAGCCGATATGAAAATGCAGAAGTTTAAGCATCTCAATTCGTCCGGCTTCGGTCAGACGGCGAATAACTTCCAGAATCTCTGTCGTCGTCAAACCAAACTTTGCCGCTTCGCCGCCGCTCTTTTCCCATTTGCCGGAACCTTTTGAGTAAAGTTTGACACGCACGCCAATCATCGGCAGTATTGCTTCGGCATTATTGGTAGCGGTTTCTTCGGCAAGCCGCAAGGTATGGTCGAGTTCGCTCAGTTTTTCGATGACGATAACAACATTTTTGCCCGCCTTTGCTCCGGCAAACGCCAATTTTATAAAATCCCTGTCCTTAAAACCGTTCAGCACAAGCAAACTGTCTTCTGCCTGTTCCAACGCGAGCGCGGCGTAAAGTTCGGCTTTCGAGCCGGCTTCCAATCCGAAATTATAGCGTTTGCCTTCGCGCAAGTATTCCTCAACCACCGAGCGGTTTTGATTAACCTTCATCGGATAAACGCACATATGTCCGCCGTTGTAATCAAATTCTTTGATGGAATTTCTAAAGGATTTCTGCAGTTTGCGGATTTGTCCGAAAAGAAGCTGCGGAAAACGCAGCAGAACGGGCGTATTGATGCCGCGTTTTCCTAAATCGTCAATTATTTCCTTGACATCTGCCGTCAGATTGTCGCCTTCGGCGGCACGGACAATCAAGTGTCCCTTGCGATTAACGCCAAAATAACCTGCTCCCCAATTTTCAATACCGTAGGTTTCAATCGTCTGTTCAATTATTGCGCTCAAATTGCGATTCTCCAAAAATGAAAAGTTACCTGTTAGTTTAACACCGATAGGCAAGATAAAAATTTATAATTAAACAAGAAACTTAACAAAAAATAAAATCTATAACAACAACTTTTTTCAAAAGCCACTATAAAACTTTGGCAGCGGCTTAAATGCGAGAGTTTTGATATAGAAGCATTAACAGAGATTGACAATTTATTTTTTCTTTCCAAGTTCAACCGCCCGCTTGTAAGCCGCATAAATTGCTTTTGATAAAACCGTCCGCAGACCGCCTTTTTCCATTTGATAAATCGCTTCGGCTGAAGTTCCGCCCGGCGAAGTTACCATATTGCGAAGTTCCGCCGGATGTCTGCCTGATTCAATCGCAAAAAGAACCGAGCCGAGCATCGTTTGCTGGACAAGTTCTTGGGAGACGCGACGCGAAAATCCGAGATGAACGCCCGCGTCGGTCATCGCTTCCATAAATGTAAAAATATAGGTCGGACCGGTCGCACTCAAAGAAGTCGCCATATCAATCATATTTTCCGTTTCCACAAAAATCTCTTTGCCGAGAGCCGTTAGCATTTCTCTAACCTGCGCCTGATGTTTTTCGCCGGTTTCCGAAGTGCAAGTCCACGCCGTCATTCCTTGCCCGATTTGCGAAGGCGTATTCGGCATCGCGCGAACAACTAAATGATTTTCAAGCGTTTCGGAAATCATTTCGATAGTTGCACCCGCGATAATCGAAATAACAACTTGTTCGGGCAGAACAGCATTTTTTAGTTCCGCTAAAACACTTTTGATGCGTTGCGGTTTGACACATAAAACGACAATCGATTCATCGTGTCGGACAGCCTTTACCGCATCAGCGTTGTGTTCAAACGCCTGAATTTTATATTTTTTCTCAAGTTCGGCGCGTCTTTCTTGTCGCGGATGTGATGCGGCGATCTGCTTTGGCGCAACCAATTTCATCCGCAAAAGTCCGGCAATAATTGATTCCGCCATCACGCCGCAGCCGATAAAGGCGAGTTTCGTATATTTAAGCAAATCGTCGTTCATTATTCATAGCTTAAAGCCTCAACCGCATCGAGCCTTGCTGCCCGAAGCGCGGGATAAAGTGCGCCGAGTGCGCCGCCGATGAGTCCGACGACAAAAACGAGCGTCAAAACCAACGGGCTTAGTTCAACCGTCAGAGTTGTCACCCGCGTGAGAATAAAACGCAAAAAAACCGTCAAAATAATTCCGCTGATAATCCCGCAAAAGCTGAGCAGAAGTGCTTCCTGCGTAATAATCCAAGCAATCTGAGAATTGCTCATTCCCAGAGATTTCATAATCCCGATTTGCCGCGTTCTTTCGGTTACGGTTGTATACATCGTCAGTAAAATCACAAGCGCGCTGATTGCCGCCGCGACACCGATAATGACATCAAGAAAAATTCCGAGCGCGGGAATGCTCGACATATAAAGTTCTTCCAAATCTTTGGTTAAAACAATCCGGTTGTCAGGAAATTGGGCGTGGAGTTTTTCTGCGACTTGTTCGGGCGTGAAACCATCTTTGGCTTTGACCAGAAACGCAGTTACTTTGTCTTCGCCACCAAGTTGTTTCTGCATCGTCGCCAGCGAAATTTTGATTCGTGCGCCGGCGGCAGGCTCGTAAGTTCCGACAATCTTAAAATCGCGCTCGTATAGTTTGAGCGTGTCGCCGACCTTTATTTTCTTTTGTTTTTGCCAGCCTGTATCAATAATCACTTCGTCGCTGTTTTCCGCAAATTTGCGTCCTTCAATAATTTTTAATCCGGCGACGCTTGCATATTCGTCAAAATTTACGCCGTCAACCAAACGGCTGCCCGTGTTGCTATCGTCCGCCGAAACGCTGTTCTGAGCAATCGGAACGACGGTTTTCACGCCTTCGACTTTCTCAATCTCCTGCGCCATTGAAACAGGCAGCCGAAACGATTCCGAACCACTCATCCCGACCGCACCCGAAGCCCAAAACATAATCTCCGCTCCGACATTCGCTTCGCGCGTGGCACGTTCACGCATCGAACCGTTTGCCAAGCCGATAGTAAAAACTATCAGCAAAACGCCGACGGCAATGCCCAAAACGCTGACAACTGTCCGCGCCGGGCGATGAAGCATATTTGAAAAAACAAGATTGTCCATAACTCAAGTCCAAAGTCTAATGTCCAAAGTCCAAAGTTTCAAGTTCCACTTTGGACTAGGGTCATTGCAAAGTCGCCAACTGATGCTGAAAGTGTCGAACTAGCCACGGTTTTATTCGTCACTTTCAGGAACGCAAATTTGTTTTTATGCTTACGTTGGGATTCTCCCGACGCTATTGAATCAGTCGCTTTCAGCGACAAAACAATTTTCAAAATTTAAACAACCTCTAAGATAGCAGTGAAATAATTGGGCTTTTAATATAAAGAATTAGCGTATATTTGCGGTAATTTAAGATTTCTTCCATTTGTTATAAAGTTCATTTAAGCGGTATTGCGCCGACAAAGTGCGCGGATTTTGTTCGCCTTGCGAGATTTTCAGGCTTTCGCAACTTTCCAAAACAAGCGGT
>JACCYR010000286.1 GCA_013696385.1 Acidobacteriota bacterium | reverse complement strand
CCGGTTCGGAGTCTTGCCATAGAGTTCTCGCGCTTGAGCGTTCAAAATCGTAACCAGCGTCGTGGAAAACGCTCCACCCCAAACCCGAACAATCATAAGTATTCGGACCCGTCGAACCGTAACGATACGGTATGCCGAATCTGTCTTTAATGGCAAAAAATAATCTTTGGTTAAAAACTGCGCTGTTAGAAACTCTGCTGACATAATTATTGGAAGCAGCGTTTGTCGGTTGCGATGAAACTGTTTTTTTAATAAGCGGCGGCGGGTTTTGAATAACTAAGATATTATTTGACGGCGGTTGCGGGGTTTTCTGTGAATTTTTAGCAGGAATTCTTTGTGATGGATAAGTCTTTTGAGTATTTTGTTCTTGGATAACTCTTGCCCGCTCTTGAGCGAAGGATTTAGCGGCAAAACCGGCAAAAAACAATAGTAAAAATAAAGAAACGCACAAAGATTTGTTAAAATTCATCAACAGACAACTCCTGATTTTTTGTTTTACTTAAAAGGTCTGAGGATTAGCGGAATAATTTCCAGCTATTTTAAAAAATAGTTAAAATAACAATAGTTCCAGAAAATCTTGGATAAAGATTCGGATAAATATCAAACCAAATTTTTTTTATTATTTTAACTAAGAAGAACAAATTGTCGTTTATTTTGAAAACAGATGCAAACGACAAAATCATTTTTACTACAATCGCGCATGATTTGGCAAGTGCCGATTATGTTTTGGGGAAATAAGCTTACATCTTTTGTATTCTTGATAACTTTATGTTGAAATTTGGTGTTTATGAATCGAAAAATATTTATTGCAGGTTCAGGCGGAATCGGCGAAGCGGCGGCAATTTTAATTCGTGAATGGTCAGATTTTGAAACGGAACTTTTTCTCGGCGATATCCGTGGAGAAAATCTCATAAAAACAAAAAATTTGGTTTTGCAAAACTCGCAAATAACTTCAAAAGTTGAAACAATTTTGATGTCGCCCGACGGCATTAACGATAAAATGAAAGCAGCGTTTCAGCAAGCAGACGTTTTGCTTGATTGCTCGCCCGGAAGCCAAGCTCCGCGAATGGCGCGTTTTGCCAAAGATTTTAAAATGCACTACGCAAATCTGACCGAATATGTTGCGGAAACTGACGAAATTATCGAACTTGCCAAAAATGCCGAAACAGGTTTTGTTTTGCAGACCGGACTTGCGCCCGGTTTTGTCAATGTTCTGGCGATGTCGCTTTATCAAAATTTCGAGCGGCAGTTCGGCATCGAAAAAGTTGAAAAAATCGGAATGAAAGTCGGTGCGTTGACCGCACACGCACACAGCCCGCATTTTTACGGTTTTACGTGGTCGCCGATTGGCGTGGCAACCGAATATGTCAAAAATTCTCGCGTGATTCAAGATTACGAAATTCGGCAAGTTCCCGCATTATCAGAACGCGAAACAATTATAATCGGCGGCAGAACTTACGAAGCGGATTTAACATCGGGCGGCGCGGCGGATTTGCCGGAATTTTTTCGCGGCAAATCACGAAATCTGGATTATAAAACCCTGCGCCACGTTGGGCATTACGCTTGGGTTGAAAGTGTAATGGAAGAATTTGCGAAAGACATTGTAGATAGAAAACTAAGACCTGACCCAGATTTATCGAACAAACTTTTAGCCGTGTTCTTGGAAAAAATTCCTGCCGTTGAAAACGATTTTGTTCTCGTTCACGCTTCGGTTGAAGGTTTCGACTCGAAGGGCGTGCGCCGATTGTTAGAAAAAGCGTTTTTCGTCGAGCCTCTGGAAATAAACGGACACAAACTGCGGGCAATTCAGACAGCTACTGCAGTGCCTTTAATTGCATCGGCAATGATGCTGCTCGCGGGAAACTACAAAGGCGTAATTTTGCAGAGCCAAATTAATCCGTCGGAATTTTTACAAGATAAGTTTGTATCGAAAATTTACAAAGATAATTAAACTTCCAAATCATCCTTTTTCGGTGAGCGCGTTCGGAGTTTGAGCGGAATAATCAGCAAAGCGGGTGTCAGAAAATAAATAATAATGGCAATAATGAAGCTGAAGGGCGCGATTATCATTCCGACAAGATAAAGTATCGGGGGAAGAAAACTTCTTTGCATTGCTTTTCGGAAAGAATCATCAGCAAATTCGTCGGAAACAGTTTTATTTTTTCTCCAACCAAACCAGCGCAGAACGGCAAATGTCAAACTTGCCGCAAAAAACGACGTGCCAAAAAAAACAATTGCCGTTTCATTTTTTGGATATGAACCTAAAACCGCCGTCGGAAATGCGATAAATGTTATAAAAAACAAAAAAAGATTGTTGAGCCAGAGTAAGCCGCGTTTTGAAAAGTTGAGTGTATGAAAAAACTGGTGATGAGCTACCCAAAATACGGCAACGAAAAAAAAACTCATGACGAACCCGAGAAATTTCGGCAGCAAACGATAAAGCTCATTTAATAATTCAAGAGCATTGCGTTCATCATTAATGTTTGGAACGCGCAGCTCCAAAATTAAAAGTGTGATAACAATAGCGAAAACACCGTCGCTAAAGGCTTCAATCCGATCTGTGCTTGGAGACTGATCTTGAACTTGTTTTTCACTCATTGATTATTAAGATTGCAAATCCGCCGCAGCGTTTCAAGTTAGGACGTTCAAGAATGCCCAAAATAATTTGTCTTTCCGACACACACAATTGCAACGAACAAATCGTCGTGCCTGACGGCGACATTTTGATTCACGCGGGCGACGCAACGATTCGCGGAACGATTAACGAGATTGTTCTATTTAACGAATGGTTTGCGAATTTGCCGCATAAGTCCAAAATTTTCGTCGCCGGAAATCACGATTGGCTTTTTGAAACTAACCTTAGATTGGCGAAAAGTCTGCTCGACGACAAAATTATTTATTTGCAAGATTCTTCGGTTGAAATTAATGGTTTGAAAATTTACGGTTCACCTTATCAACCGCGTTTTTTTGATTGGGCGTTTAACTTAATGCGAGGCAAGGAATTAGCGAGAAAGTGGAAACTGATTCCCAACGACACGGATATTTTAATCACGCACGGACCACCGTTTGGAATCTTGGACAAAGTGCCGCGACAGTATTTTGTAGAAAATACGGGCTGCGAAGAACTGCGGCGGCAGATTGAAGAACTGGTTTGTTTTGAAAAACTCAAACTCCACATTTTCGGGCATATCCATTGCGGTTACGGCACGACGGAAAAATTCGGCGTAAAATTTGTCAACGCTTCAAATTGCGATGAAAGCTATGAGCCAACAAATCCGCCAATTATGATAGATTTGTAAAACAATTTCAAGCGGGTTATTTTGGATAATACTAAGCCTGTGAAATTGCTATACTTGCCGCAATTCGATTATTCTATCAGTAAATTGACAAAAATTATGAGAGAAAGATTTAATAAAAACATGAAAGTTTATTTAAGCGCATTCGGATTTTGGCTTGTCATTTTTGCTGTGATTGTTTCGGCAAATTGCCGCCACAATAATATCGCGCCCGCTCCAAAGCAAAGCATAAACACATCTTTACCGGCAAACACGCCGCCAAATTCAAATCAGGAAAATAGAGGACAAAATATGAACCAATCAAAACTTACTGCCGTTCCGCAAAGCAATTGGGGCGCGACGGGCATCAGTCTTGTTGTCGAAGAAAGCGTTGTTAAAATTGAATATGACTGCGCCAATGGTGAAATAGACCGGAAATTAACAATTAATGAAAACGGCGAATTCTATGCAGACGGTTTTCATACGGTTGAAAGTTTTGGTCCAGTCAGAGTAGATAATCCGCCGAAACCTCAACCGGCTCATTACGAGGGAAAAATATCAGGCGATACGATGATGCTGAAGGTTACTTTAACGGAAACCAAAGAGAAGATTGCCGATTATACTTTAGAGCGCGGCAAAACTCCGCGGCTTCACAAATGTCTGTAAATTTTAATCCTGATGTTCCAAGCGAAGTCTTGTAATTTTCAATGCTTCGCCTGTTTCTTCGTTAATTTCAATGACAACCGCGCAAATCCAAACATCGCCTTTGGCATGGTCGGCGCGTCGTGCCGGAAAATTAATAAATCGGTTGATAACGTGATTTTTGTCCATTCCGATAACTCCCGCGTAACTTCCCGTCATTCCGACATCGGTGATATACGCCGTGCCGCCGTCTAAAATTCGCTCGTCAGCCGTTTGAATATGCGTGTGCGAGCCGATAACCGCCGAAACTCTGCCCGCCAGAAACCAGCCCAGCGCATTTTTTTCCGAAGTTGCTTCGCAATGCATATCAACCAGACGGATTTTGACATCTGCAGGAATTGATTTTACGGCTTCGTCGGCAACGCGAAACGGGTCGTCAACCGGCGGCATAAAAACTCTGCCGAGCAGATTGAGAACCGCGATTTTGAAGCCGCGAATTTCACCGACAAATAAACCGCTTCCGGGCGTTGCGGGCGGATAATTCGCCGGACGAAGCAGACGCGGATTTTTTTCGATGTAGGGAATTATCTCGTGTTTGTCGAAAATATGATTGCCCGAAGTCATCAGGTCGATGCCGCTGCCGAAAAGTTCGTCGGCAAGCACCGGCGTAATCGAAAAACCGCCCGCGACGTTCTCGGCGTTCATCGTGGCAATATCTATCTTATATTGTTCCCGAATTTCCCTAATTTTATCTAAAACGGCGTGTCTGCCGGGACGAGCGACGACATCGGCAATCATTAAAACATTCATAGATAAATTTTGTGCAATTTTAATTTTATCTCAATATGCTAAGATATTCGGACAAAAAATAATAACAACTTGAAAAGAATAACATTTTCATTATTAAAAAGCGTTCGCCGCTCCGTTGGTTTGATAAAATCATTTTCGCTTTTTGAGCGAAAAAAAATTAACTATGAGCAATAATTTATTTAACGAAAACATTTTACAAGGCAAAGTCGCATTTGTAACAGGCGGCGGCACGGGAATTACGGGTGGCATTGCCCGCGCTTTGGCGGAACACGGAGCAAAAGTGGCAATTACTTCGCGTAAAACTGAGAACCTCGAACCAATGAAGCAGTTAATCAAAGAAAACGGCGGCGAATGTTTGGCGGTAGCGGCAGATGTCCGCGATTTTGCGGCGGTTACGAATGCAATCGCGCAAACCATCGAACATTTTGGCAAAATTGATATTGTCGTCAACGGCGCGGCGGGAAATTTTCTCTGCCAAGCCGATGAACTTTCATCAAACGGTTTCGGCACAGTCATTGACATTGACACAAAAGGCACATTTAACGTCTGCCGCGCCGCTTTTGACGAACTGAAAAAAAATCAGGGACAGATTTTGAACATCAGCGCGACGCTTCACCTCGCGGCAACGCCGATGCAGATTCACGTTTCGGCGGCAAAAGCCGGAGTTGACGCGATTACGCGAAATCTGTCGGTTGAATGGGGCAGATACGGCATTCGTGTCAACGGCATCGCGCCCGGTCCGATTGAGGACACCGAAGGAATCAAACGTCTTTTGCCCGAACATTTAAAAGAGAAGTTGACCAAAAAAATTCCGCTCCGACGCTTTGGCAGAATTAAAGACATCGAAAACGCCGCCGTTTTTTTATGCTCGGAGGCGGCAAGCTATATCAGCGGCGTTACGCTGGTTGTTGACGGCGGACATTGGTTGACCGGAACTGCTTTTGGTTAAATTAAAACAGGCAGAATCAATTTCAAAAAATATTACTAATTAAAAATGAATAAAAAAATTTTAATTACACTCTGGATTTCCGCAATCGCATTTATGACATACGGATGTCAGCGGAGCGACGAGACAACGCCGGAAATGGCGCAAACAATGCTGAAATTGCGGGGTTTTAATTTCACGGAAGCTGATTTTTTCAGAGCCATCAAACTTGAGGATGCGATTGCCATCAAAGGTTTTTTGCAGGCGGGAATTAATCTGAACGCCAAAAATGAAAAGGGAGAAACTGCTCTGACGGCGGCAATTGAAACAGCCGAGCCGAAAATCATCCGTCTTTTATTGGACAAAGCCGATATAAATATGCGCGACGATTTGGGCAATTCGCCGCTCCATCTGGCTTTGAAAAAAAATGAAATGGATGTTTTTGAATCGCTTTTGGAAAAGAATGCTGATGTTAACGTGCTGGGAAAAGGCGAGCGAGCAAATAATCAATCGGTTTTATATGTGGCGGTTTATCGGAATGATGAAGAATTGGTTAAAAAACTGCTCGAAAAAGGCGCGAATCCGAACTTAGCCGATAGCGACGGGGCGTTGCCTTTATCCGAAGCTGTGCTTGGCTCAGACGTTAATCCCGAAATAGTTAAAATGCTGTTGGACAAAGGCGCAAATCCCAATACCCAAGAAAAGAATAAGGCTACCGCGCTGATTTATATTGCCGCAAACGCGCAAACCACCACGCAAATACGCTGGCAAGTTATCAAAATGTTACTGGAAAAAGGCGCAGATAAATCTATCAAAGACGAAAAAGGCAATACCGCACTTGATTGGGCGAAAAAAAACAGTAATCAGGAGGTGGTGGAAATCCTGAGATAATTTGAATTTTATTGAGATACATTAGCACCCAAAATAGGCGTTAATTCATACTCAATCTTTCCTTCTTCAAGTTCTTTCATCGCAATGCGCGTTGATTTATTTTTACGCGGATCCATCTCAACCCGCGGTTCTGCACCGCGTTGCAGTTGTTTGCTGCGCTGTGCTGCCAAAATTATTTTGCGGTATTTGGAATCAATTTCAGGACTTTTGTTTTCGCTTTTTGTAGATTCTTCGACAAGCTGTTCGGTTTGTTCAACCATAAATAAATTTTATTCTCCCAAGGTCTTTAAAATAGAAACATCGAAACTATCTAAAATACCTCGAATTGCCTCCGTTTGTCTAATGCGCTTTAATCTTTCAGCCAGTATTATTGTCTGTAAATCAGCGGTGGCTCGGCTAACGTCATCATTAATAACGACATATTCAAATTCGGTGAAGCGTTGGACTTCCCCAAAAGAATTTCGCAAACGCATAAGTAAGTCTGCCGGTTCTTCGGTTGCTCTGGCGGTCAAACGTCTGTTTAGAACTTCAAATGACGGCGGCAAAATAAAAATACTGACGGCTTCGGGAATTTGTCGTCTGACATTTGCCGCGCCTTGCACGTCAATTTCCAAAATAATATCGCGCCCTAAATCGGTTTCTGCTTTTACTTGTTTTATTGAAGTGCCGTAAAAATTGTCGTGAACCGTCGCGTATTCAAGAAATTCGCCCCGTTTTGTCAGATTTTCAAATTCTTTATGACTAACGAAAAAATAATCGCGCCCGTTTTCTTCACCGCCGCGCATCTTTCGAGTGGTGAACGAAACCGAATAGCCGATATTCGGCAAAGTTTTCAACACTTCTTTTATCAGAGTGCCTTTGCCGCCGCCCGACGGCGAACTGATGATAATTAAATTACCTCTCTTCATAAGTCTAGGAAGTCTGGGAAGTCTAGGAAGTATTAGAAGTTGGGAAGTTTTGGTAATGTTGAAAATTTAGAAAGTTTTTGCTAAGTCTCTTTTTGCTCATAACTTCTTACATTCTCTTGACTTCCTAGACTTTCTAGACTTTCTAGACTTTCTAGACTTCCCAGACTTGTTCCACAACTTATTCCACATTTTGCACTTGTTCGCGGATTTTCTCAATCTCGCTTTTAATCAATAGAGCCGATTCTTTGACAATCAGATTGTTGGTTTTTGAAGCGATTGTATTGGCTTCACGATTGAGTTCCTGCGTCAGAAAATCGAGCCGTTTGCCGACTTCTTTTTCTTCATTCATAATAGCGCGAAATTGTTCAATATGGCTTTTTAATCGCGTAATTTCTTCGGAAATATCGCTTCTGTCGGCTAAATATGCGACTTCCTGAGCCAGCCGCGCCGCGTCAATTTCGATTTCCGATTCGCTTTTTGACAACAGCTTTTCGATTCGTTTGGTCAATCGTTGGCGGTATTCGTCCGCAACATTTTCGCTTTCGGCTTCGATTTTGGGAAGCTGATTTTCTATTTCCGTCAGGCGAAAATTTAATTCGTCTGCCAACGATTGACCTTCAATTTCACGCATCTTTTCGAGTTCGTCCAAAGCAATTGAGCAAGCCTT
>JACCYR010000337.1 GCA_013696385.1 Acidobacteriota bacterium | reverse complement strand
TGCCCGTTTTCGCGCATCGCGTCATCGTCAATTCGCGCCAAACTGCCAGCACCAAACGCCGAACTTTTGAAGCCGAACAGATTTTGCAGGAAATTTTACAAAAGACAACTGTGCCGATTTAAGTAGTCGTGCAAAATTAAATTAGACAAAAAAGTTTTGAGTTCCAACTAAAGGTTGGCTCTTATTCGCCAACCAAGAGCCAACCTTTAGTTGGAACTCAAAACGCGCGCACCAATTTTTAGTTGAATGTAATTTTGTCGCGGTGCATAGTTACATTTATCACATAAATGTTTAATGATAAATGTTTAATGATAAATGGTAAATGGCAAATGAATTTAAAAACACTCAGCCAACTTTTCAGTTTGGGCGATATTCGCAACGCGATTATTGGACTGTCGGTTGTCATTGGCGGTATTGGTTTGGCTGTTGTTACAATTTGGGCGCAGCAAACGGGAAACAATCGTCTGGCAGGATATGCAGCGGCGGCTTCGTTGGTTTTCGTTTTGATAACTCTGATTTTTATTGTTCCACCTTTAGCGCGGAACGCCAGCGCGGAAGCCTCGCAGATGAATCTGCCGTTTGAATTAACCGGCGGCGGCGCCTTGATTCTCGGTTTAATCGTGATTGTCGGCTTTTCCGCGTGGAATACGGGCAACAATCTGCTTTTTCTCGTGCTTTCCTTTCTTACTTCTTCGCTGGTCGTCGGCTTTTTTATCGGAAGTTTTTGTTTGAAAAAATTGGATGTCAAGATGCGTTTTCCCGAAACCATTTTTGCCGGTGAAATAACGCCGATTATCGTCAGTTTGCACAATCGCAAGCGCATTTTTCCAACTTTTTCGGTGATTGCCGAAGTGCGCGGAACAAGCCGCGAAAAATCAGTTTTGTTTGACGAGATAAAAAATATACTGCCTGAAAAATGGGCAGAAAAAATCACTCGTCCGCCGATTATCAAACACACTCTGGATTATTTCGTTAATGTTCCGCGAAAAGACACGGTGGAAAACAAGGTCGAGCAGATTTTTGAACATCGCGGGCGTTTTATCATTAAAGATTTTGAACTTTCAACTAAATTTCCGTTCGGTTTTTTTCGCCATCGGTGGCGGCTTTCCGCCCAAAAAACCGAAATCATAATTTTTCCGCGTCTTGCGCCGATTGATGAAAAAGCAATTGATTTGCCACTTGAAATCGGTAGATTCACTACGCAAAAACGAGGCTTGGGACAGGATTTGCTCTCAATGCGCGATTATCAACCGATGGACGATTTGCGCCATGTTGACTGGAAGGCGACGGCACGGACAAATCGCTTGATTGTCCGCGAATTTTCCGCCGAAGACGACAAGCGCATTACGTTTGTTTTTGATACTCGCGTGCAGCCAGAAACGATGGCAAAACCGCTTACTTTGCGGCAGAGAATTGAAGCGGAACAAAAAGGAAAAGGACTTTTGCCGGATTCGGAACGGTTTGAAAATGGTGTTAGTCAAACAGCTTCGCTGCTCGCGCATTTCACGGAAGAACAAGCCGAGATTCGCCTTGTAATTGATAATGAAATCGGCGAATTTAGTATTGGAAAACAGCATCTTTACAAATGTTTGAAGCGTTTGGCATTGGTTGAACCGACTTTTAGCGAAAACGCCGATTTTTCTTACGAAACTTTAGACGAAATCTTTACGGAACGGGAAAATAGTTATACATTCTTTATTACAGCAGAATCAGAAGAGAATTTGCCGAGTGAATTGATTCAAAGAGTAAAAATTGTGAACTTTTGATTAAACTAAAGTAATTTTTTGCCCGCGAAACACACGAAATATGCGAAAAAAGAAAAATTAAAAAGAATCTTAATCGTGTTATTTTAAAATGACAGGACTCGTCTCAAAAACGCGGAAACACGCACGAAGTAAGTGTGAAAAACGCCCTTACTTCGTGCAGGCTTCTGCAAAAAAGCAATGATTTATTTTCGTAGCTTTCGTGTGTTTTGCGAGTAATAATTCTTAGTTTTGTTAAAAA
>JACCYR010000239.1 GCA_013696385.1 Acidobacteriota bacterium | reverse complement strand
GACATAATGGTTGTTGACGAAAGTCCTCTGCGAAAAATGGATTCAGCCGAGTATGCCGAGCGTGCGGTTGATGAGTCGGCATTAGGCGCGGACGGCATTGCGGCGGAAGTCGGCGGGAAAGTTGTTTATTTTTCCAATCAATCGGAACTCAGCAATTTTGCTGCCGAACAAATCGAATGGGAATCAAAAATCGGACCCGTGCGCCCGAAAAAAAATCTTGCACCGGAAGAACCGGCTTCGGCGTGGACCGAAGGAGCAAAAACAGTTCTGTTTATGCGCGTTGATTTCTCGGACAGACCAGGTGAACCAACAGATTATAACGACCAACCTCTCACATTATCCCGCGCTCAAAACTTATTTACCAACGAAGTCAATCCGTTCTATATGAACAACTCTTACAATAAAACTTCACTGCAGGCAACCGTTACGCCGGTCTTGCGGTTGCCGCAAACACAAGCGTTTTACACAACGGGAAGTAATTATAATATTATGATTACGGATGCGCGAAACGCCGCAAGTCAAGCCGGATTTAATACAAGCAATTTTAATTTGGATATTGTTGGTTTTAGTTATACAACAAGACTAGGTTGGGTCGGACTAGCTTCCATCGGTGCTAAGGGAAATTTGCTCAATGGTGCTTTTTATATGCAAGAAACCTCTCATGAGTTAGGTCATAACTACGGGCTTCTTCATGCTAATCTTTGGCGCACGACGGATGGAACCATCATTGGTCAGGGAAATAATGTTGAGTATGGTGATTGTTTCGACGTGATGGGAGCTTGTTATATTGGAAGCCTAAATATGCATTTTAATACTCGTTATAAACTAAAATTGGATTGGTTGACCGACGCGAATGTGCAAACAGTAACAAGTAATGGTGTATACCGAATTATCGAGCAAGATTCATCATCGCCGGGCGGAATTCGCACTTTAAAAATCAGAAAAGATGATATAAAAAATTATTGGGTTGAGTTTAGACAGTTATCCCCGACTGCCGTGAACGGCGCGCTTATTCGTTGGGACTACCTGCGCGGGAGTTTGCCGGAAACACAGCTTTTGGACATGAACCCGGCTACTACTTCCTACTTTGATTCAGATGCTCCGCTTTTAATTGGTCAAAGTTTCTATGACAGCGTCAGCCAGATAAGGATTACAGTTATTGGTAAGGGAAACACAAACCCCGAAAGCCTCGATGTCAATGTTGAACTTGGACAATCTACCGGAGGTTGTACGTATACGCTTTCTCCGACGAGTGCTAACATTAGCGTAAGCGGCGGAACAGGCAGCGTGAACATTACAGCACCAAGCGGCTGTAGTTGGACAGCTAGTGCAAATCAGACCTTTGTTACCATCACATCAGGCAGCAGCGGCAGTAGCAATGGCACCATCAACTATTCGGTGGCAGCTAACACCGGCAGCGCGCGTTCGGCAACAATTACGATTGCGGGACAGATCTTTACTATCCAACAGGCTGGAGCCACCATTGGCAGTTATACGCTGGTCGCCAGTCCAATTACCATTGCTCCCGGCGGTCAGTTGGCAGTTAGTTTTACGGCACCCGGCGGATCATCATTGCTAGATTGGGTGGCACTTTATAGAGTAGGTGCCTTAAACACTGAGTACCTTGATGGAGGCTATACAAATGGGGCAACGTCCGGCACCTTTAATCTGACTGCGCCGACTCAACCCGGTCAGTATGAATTTCGCTATTTGTTGAACAACACTTTCACGAGTGTTATTACCAGCAACACCATTACCGTACAATCTACGCCGACACCTTCGCCAACTCCAACTCCGCCGCCGACACCTTCACCGACTCCATCATCAGAAGTTACTTCTGTTGGTATGTCTCCAAGTGTGTTAAATCTTCAAGTAGGCGCATCATCTCAGATTCAAGCGACAGCTAGAGATGCAAATGGACAAGTTATTTCCGATGTTCCGTTTCTATGGTCGTCAAGAAACGCGAGCATAGCTTCGGTAGATCAGTCGGGTAATGTAACAGGCGTTTCACCAGGGACTACAACAATTATTGCGACCACGCCTAACGGCACGCATAATCCTGCAACGGTTACGGTTACGCCAGCAACACCAACGCCTTCGCCGACTCCAATACCAGCAGGCACCGCGTTCATCACCAGCAAGCAGCTTGGCACGCCGCGTAATGATTACTCTGCTTGGTTCGGAATGAAAGTTACTATCGGCTCTCAACCAATCACCGTTCGCTCTCTAGGTAGAATCTTTTTGATGGGCAATAGCGGCACGCACACCGTGAAAATTGTCCGAGCAAGCGATAGCGTCGATCTTGCAAGCGCGTTGGTTTCAATGACTGGTGGCATAAGCGGCGAGTTCAAGTATGCCGACTTGACCACGCCAGTCACACTACAGGCAAACACTGTTTACTACATTGCTAGTCAAGAAGCACAAGGCGGCGACGCGTGGTGCGATGATCAAACCACTTTTGTAACATCGACCTCGGCGGCAAATGTCGACGGTCGCGCTTACAACTTCGGTGGCGGGTGGAGTAGCGGTGGAGCGGTGCAAGGCAATGTGCTTATTCCGGTCGACTTCAGGTATGATACCGCGTCGGCACTAACACTGATGCCGAGTCCAAGTACTATTAAGGTTGATAGTGGAATTCTCATCAAAGCACTAACAGGCTGGTTCAATAATACTTATAACATTTCGGGTAACAAATTGTATGATTATCCATCTACGGCGACACCTGGTTTTGCGGACAATCCTCCTCTGAGCGTATTACGTGGAGTTCGTTTTAACAGTGGCGCAGTCGAATATGATACAACGGGATTGTCTCCTGGAACGACTTACAAAGTTGTTATATGATTTCATGGGGATGACACAAATTATACTGGAGATCAAAATCAAAGGATTCATATACCAAAGAAATAACCGACATCAACTTTGTCGCTGACAATTAGAACAAACTAGAACAAAGCAGATAAAATAAAAAAGGGCGTGATTAATTGATTTAAGTTAATCACGCCCTTTTTTGCGTAATTTTTATGAGTTTGACTGCAAACCGGAAACTGCAAAAAACAGTTTGCAAAATTTTGCACTTGACAACTACGAAAGATTTCGTATATCTTATTACGAAAGTCTTCGTAGGTGAGATAATATGGTAAAGCAGCAACATAGAAAACCGACCAAAGCGGAACTCGAAATTCTGATGATACTTTGGAAACACAGCGAAGCAGTAACCGTGCGCGAAGTTTTTGAAGCGGTCAACGAGCAGAAATACGCGAGCTACACAACCGTTTTAAAACTGCTGCAAATTATGCACGAAAAAGGTTTGGTCGAGCGCGATGAACAGAATCGCGCTCATCGCTATCGCGCTAAAATTAAGCAAAAGGAAACGGGCAAACGAATGTTGGACGAAGTTTTGCAGAAGATTTTCGGCGGTTCGGCTTCGCGTCTTGTGCAGCAGGTTTTGGAAGCGGAAACGACCAGTGCGGAAGATATGCGGGAAATTCGCAAAATGATTGAAAAGGCGGAAAAGGGAGCGAAACAGAAATGATTTGGCAGGAAATTTTCAATTTAACGCTCGTCGAAAATCTTGGCTGGACGCTTCTGCATTCGGTTTGGCAAATTGCTTTAATTGCGCTTGTGCTTTTTTCGGCACTAAAAATTTTGGCGAAATCAGCGGCAAATTCGCGTTATTTGGTTTCGCTTTTCGCGCTTGTTTTATCTTTCGCTTTGCCGGTTGCGACATTTGTTTGGCTTTCCGGCAATTCGACCCAAGCCACACAAAATCCGGCAAATTTTAGTGCGGATAAAACAGCGATTCTTGACCGGAGAGCGCAGCCGAATGAAGATTTTTCGTCAGATAAAAACTTAAAATTAACCGACACAAAAGACAAAAACTTTTTTGTTTCGATAGAAAATCTGCAAAACGGTTTTGCCGAAAAATTTTCTGTTTTTTCACCGTTGCTGGTTGGTTTGTGGCTGTTCGGCGTGGCATTTTTCGCGTTTCGGTTTGTCGGCAGCGTTTGGCAATTACGCATTTACAAAACACGCGAAATTTATACGCCGAGCAATGATTGGCAAGAGAAATTCGCGCATCTTTGCGAGAAACTCAAAATCAAACAATCAGTTAAATTTGTGCAGTCGAAATTAGTTGAAACGCCGATGGTTATTGGCTGGCTCAAACCCATAATTCTTGTTCCGACAAGCGTTTTTCTGCAAATAAATGCCAGAGAACTTGAAACAATTCTTGCACACGAACTCATACACATTCGTCGTTATGATTATCCGGTAAATATCGCGCAAAGTTTTATCGAAATTTTGTTTTTTTATCATCCGTGCGTCTGGTGGATTTCCGCAACTGTGCGGCGTGAACGCGAATGCGCGTGTGATGATGCGGTTGTGCAAACGCTTGAGAATGCACAACTTATTTATGCCAATGCGTTGGCTAACTTAGAGGAATTTCGCCAGATGGCGAAACAAACCGCGCCGCCAATTTTGGTGGCGGCAAACGGAGGTAAATTAATGTTAAGAATTCAGAGAATTTTACAAAAAAATACCGAGATAAAGCGTGCCAATTCCGCTTGGTCGGCTGGTTTGGCTTTTGTGCTTATCTCGGCAGTTTTGCTAGGTGTATTTTCGTTTAATTCGGGCATGTTTGTCAATGCCCAGAAAAAAACGGCAACTAAAAAAATGGCAATCGGGTTTGTTTCGATTCCGCCGAATTTTCGTGATAAAACAGGCGATAAATTTGATGAAACGGCGCGAATTTTGATTCAAAAATTAACGGAACGTAAAG
Organism: Acidobacteriota bacterium; assembly: GCA_013696385.1. Classification (GTDB taxonomy): domain Bacteria; phylum Acidobacteriota; class Blastocatellia; order Pyrinomonadales; family Pyrinomonadaceae. Next base: position 1,181 of record JACCYR010000239.1, on the reverse strand, counting down.
TTCCGGCAATCGGTTTTGTGCTGGGCGCGGGTATTTCCGACGGCGAAAAAATGTTTCCCGCACGTGCCAATATCGTGCGAATGTGGCGCGACGCAGGACTCGAAGTCGGCATCGGCGGCTTTAAGCATATTTGGTTTTATGATACGAAATTTGATGATTATGTCGCCAATGTCTTGAAGAACGAAGAAGTTGTCAAACCGATTTTGGCGGAGAAAAATTTGCAGCTGCGCTATTTCAGTTATCCTTTTTTAAACACGGGAAAAGATTTGGAAAGCAAAGTGAAGTTTGAAAATTGGCTGATTGCGCGTGGTTATAAATCTATTCCCTATACTTTTGACAATCAAGAATGGATGTATTCATTTGCGTATGATAAGGCGCGGGAAAACAGAGATACGGAAACAGCGCAAAAGATAAAAGCGGAATTTCTCGATTATATGGGAAAAATGCTCGCGCATTACGAAGCGTATTCAAATGAGATGTTCGGACGCGACATCGCGCAAACGCTGGTTTTAACTCCCAGCCGCCTGGTTGCCGATTCTGCGGACGAACTTTTCGGAATATTTGAAAAACGCGGCTACAATTTCGTTCCGATGGACGAAGCACTTTCCGATGAAGCATATAAAACGCCGGAAAATTTCACCGGCGTAAAAGCAGGAATTTCTTGGTTTGAGCGTTGGCAAATGGCGCAAGGCAAGAAATTGCGCGACGAGCCAAAAGTCAGTGCAGAGGTTTGGAAAACTTGGGAAGAAACAAAGACGAAGAAATAGTTTTTCAAAAATTTCACAATTCAAAAAAGCCTGTGCAAGAAATTACACAGGCTTTTTTATTTTATTTTGAACTGAAAATTATCCTTGTGGAATCGTCAATTCTTGTCCCGGTTGAATTTTATCGGGGTCATCGAGTTTATCGCGGTTAGCTTCATAAATTTTCTGCCAGCCAACGCCATAACGCTGTCCGATTTTGCTTAACGTATCGCCCGATTGCACCGTATAAGTTGAACCACCCGATGAACCGGAAGAACTCGCGCCGCCTTCCGGCGCGGAAATGTTCATTACAAGGTCGCCCGAACGATAATCCGGGTCGAGCCGACCATATTCATCCCAAAGTTGTTGTTTAGCTTGCGCGCTTCCGGCAACGCCGTCAATTTTTAAAACGCCGTCGCTTTCGCGCACATCCAAACC
>JACCYR010000222.1 GCA_013696385.1 Acidobacteriota bacterium | reverse complement strand
GATATTTGAGCGTCGGACTCGACCGCGTTTTGCTCTGCCATTACGCCGAATCAAAGCCAGAATGGAAAAAATATCTTTTTATGGAAGAGTTTGAGGCTGAACAAAAACTTGCCGCCTAATTCGGGTTGTAAAAATCGAAAAAAAACGGTTTTTCGCAATCCGATTATTTCGTCTTTCTCCAATTTATTTTCTCAAATCAATTACTTCAATTGTCATATAAATTTATAAAAAAGGAATTTGTATGAAACTTATTTTAATCCACGGCGCACCAGCGGTTGGGAAATTAACCGTTTCCAATGAAATCGCCAAACACACCGATTTCAAATTATTCCACAATCATTTGAGTATTGATTGCGTCCTGCCGGTTTTTGAGTTTGGCACGAAACCGTTTTGGAAACTCGTGCATCGGATTCGGATTGAAACAATCAAGGAAGCCGCCCGCGTTGGTCAAAATTTGATTTATACTTTTTGCTACGCCAAAGGCGAAGACAACGCGCACGTTGCCAAAATAACAAAAATAGTCGAAGCAAACGGCGGAGAGGTCTGCTTGGTGTTGTTGATTTGTGAAAAGGGCGAACTGGAAAAGCGCGTTTTGGAAGAATCGCGCCGAAAATTCGGCAAGGCGAACAATCTGAAAATTTTGCGCGAAATTCTGGAGAAATACGATTTGTTTTCGCCCGTGCCAGAACGCGAAAGTTTGGTTATTGATAACACAAATCTTTCACCCGAAGCGACGGCGCGAAAGATAATCAAACATTACAAACTTGGTGAAATATAAAGATGAAATACACAACCGAAAACGAAATTTTAGCCGTTGTGGGCGGCTTTGAAAACGGCGCGATTTCACGCGCCGATTGGCGGCACGCCGAACATCTGACCGTTGCGCTTTATTATCTTTTGCATCACGATTTTGAAACTGCTCTGAGCAAAATGCGCGACGGGATTTTTAATCTTTTGCAAGCCTTTGAAGTTGATTTGCAAAAGGAAATGCCTTATCACGAAACTTTGACAATCTTCTGGCTGCGGACGGTTGCCGATTTTGCGAAGTCTAAAAACGGTGCTTCGATTGTCGAAACCTGCAACGAATTAGTTGTAAAGTTTGATAAAGATTATCCGCTTCGATTTTACAGCCGCGAATTTCTTTTTTCTGACGAAGCGCGAAAAAAATTTGTTGAATCTGATTTGAGTTTGGAGCGCGGACAATTCCCTTGACATCAGCTCGATTTCATTGCAAGTTAGATACAAGCCTTTTTACCCAATCATTTTTAGGGAGAAAATATGAAAACTTTTTTTGTCATTCTTTTGGCGACGCTTTTTCTTTGCGCGGCGGTTTCGGCGCAGGAAAAACCGACGGCTTTTATCAATGCCAAGATAATTCCGATTGTCGGACAGCCGATTGAGCAAGGTATTTTGCTGATTCAAAACGGAAAAATCACCGCCGTCGGCGATGCGCGAACCGTGCGGCTTTCTTCGGATGTCGTAACGATTGATTTGACGGGCAAAGTAATTATGCCCGGACTTATTGATTCGCACAGTCATATCGGCGAAGGTTCGGGCGCGGACGGTTCGAGTCCGATTCAGCCCGAAGTTCGCTTGCTCGATTCGTTCAATGTTCGCGCTTCGAGCCTTCAACGCGCCCAATCCGGCGGGATTACAACCGTCAATGTAATGCCCGGTTCAGGTCATCTCAACAGCGGTCAGACACTTTATCTGAAATTGCGCGACGATGCCAATGTAGTTGACGATTTGCTGATTTACGACAAAGACGGCAAATATATGGGCGGGATAAAATTTGCCAACGGCACAAATCCGATTCGTTCCGGCGGCGGAAATTTTCCCGGCACACGCGCCAAATCGGTTTCGCTGGTGCGCGAACAACTAATCAAAGCACAGGAATACGGCGAGAAAGTTCGCAAAGCAGGCAACGATAAAGCAAAACTGCCGCCGCGCGATTTGGCGATGGAAGCACTAGTCGAAGTTTTGGACGGAAAGCGAGTCGTTCATTTTCACACACATCGGCACGACGATATTTTGAGTGTTCTGCGACTGCAAAAAGAATTCGGTTTTCGGGTTGTTCTTCAGCACGTTTCGGAAGCGTGGAAAGTCGCCGACGAAATTGCTAAGGCGAAAGTTCCTTCGTCAATTATTTTGATTGATTCGCCGGGCGGAAAACTCGAAGCGGTGGATGTCAGCTATACAAACGGCGCGGCACTCGAAAAATCGGGCGCGTTAGTCGGCTTTCACACCGACGATTACATTACCGATTCGCGTTTCTTTTTGCGTTCCGCCGGGCTTGCCGTCCGCGCCGGAATGTCGCGTGAAAAAGCCTTGTATGGTTTGACGATGGCAAACGCGCTGATGCTCGATTTGGATAAAAAAGTCGGTTCGCTGGAAACCGGCAAAGACGCGGATTTTATCGTTTTGAGCGGCGACCCGTTGAGCGTTTATACGCACGTTTTGCAAACATACATCGAAGGCAAAAAGGTTTTTGACCGCGCTGACCCGAAAGATTATCTGATAGCGACGGGCGGTTATGGTGCAACTAACGACAAAGAAATTCACATAGATTGTTTTGACGGCGATTTAGGAGGACAGGAATAATGATTTTTAAGGCAAAAGTAAAAAGTAAAAAGCCAAAAGTAATGAATAATTTTCTTTCATCTATCTGTGTTTATCTGAATTCATCGGTGGTTAGATTTTCTTTGCGCCTCTGCGTCTTGGCGTTGGTTTTCTTTTTTGTTTCTATTGCTCAAGCGCAAATTGCCGTCAAAGGCGAAACCGTCTGGACGATGGCGGGCGAGGCGATTCAAAACGGCGTTG
>JACCYR010000330.1 GCA_013696385.1 Acidobacteriota bacterium | reverse complement strand
TGCGTTCGCTGATTCAAAACTTGAGTAAATCGGTTGGCGGCGATGCTCGCGCTTTGATGACGGCTGACTTTGAACTTAGTTCGACCAATGATTTTTCGCCGACGGATATTTCAAAAATCGAAGTGGTTGTCGGCAATTCGAGCATTATCGAAGCGCGAAATGAAGTCGTTACGACATCGGCGATGGCAAAACCCGTTGACCTTTCCAATCAAAATTTTAGTTTTGTCGAACTCAAAGGTATTGAACCGCCATTTCCGCTGGTCGGAGATTTCACGCTGTCCGGCGGCAAACTGTTTGATTTCAAATTGCTCGAAAATCGCGGCGCGGTTGTTGCGCCGATTATACTCGATGACTTACAAATCAAAATCGGCGATAAAATTCGCATTGGCGAACAGGAATTTCAAATTCGCGCCACTTTTGACGAAGAACCAGGCGGCACGGGCGGTTTTCGTCTCGGGGCAAGAGTTTTTATTGAAAAAAAAGCCTTTGAAGAAGCAGGAATTACGCAAAACAGAAGCCGCGTTCGCCGCCGCATTCTTTATCGCACTTCTGACAACCCGACGCAAATTGTCAAACAGCTTCGGGAAACGCTCAAAGGCACGACGATAAACGCGCAATCTTACCGCGAAACGCAGGAAAACTTGAGCGAACAATTCGAGCGCACGGAAAATTATCTTTCGCTCACGGGGCTTTTAATTCTTGTTCTCGGCGGTGTCGGCGTGTGGAATGTGGCGCGGGTTTTTGTCGAGCAAAAGCGCAAATCCGTCGCCGTTTTGAAATGTCTGGGCGCGTCGGGAACGCGGATTATCACTGTTTATCTTTTGCAGATTCTCACGCTCGGATTTTTGGGAAGTCTTTTCGGTGTGATACTCGCGCAACTCGGTTTATGGCTTGCCGAATGGCGTTTCGGCGCGGCATTACCTGAAAAAATGAGTTACGCGATTCATCTTTCAATTGCGTGGCAAGGCATTTTGCTCGGTGTTCTGATTTCTTTGCTTTTTTCCGCGTTACCATTATTACAGGTTCGCAACATCAAACCACGCTTGCTTCTGCACGATGCGACGGGCGAAAAAACTCGCCGGTTAGATTTTACAAAAACTGTTTTCGGCGCAGTTTCGCTTGCGGGTTTGCTCGCGCTTGCTGCTTGGCAAGCCGGTTCGCTCAAAGTCGGCGCGTTTTTTCTTGTCGGTCTGGGTTTCACTTCGCTTTTTCTTTACGGCGCGGCGTTTTTATTGACTTTACTGCTCAAAAAAATAAAAAATTTCGGTTCGTTTTCCATTAGACAAGCCATAAATTCGCTCTATCGTCCCGGCAATCAAACGCGGATTATATTATTGGCGGTTGGTCTCGGCGCGTTTGTCGTTCTTGCCGTTCAATCTTTACAGACCAATCTTGTCAGAGAATTTGATTTTACGCGCAATCAAAAATTGCCAAGTCTATTTTTTATTGATATTCAAAAAAGTCAAATTGACGAACTCAAAAAAATCGTCGAACAGCGCACAAACGAATCCGTGCAAATCGTTCCGACCATTCGGGCGCGAATCGCTTTTGTCAACGGCGAACCTTTCGATTTTCAAAACCGCGAAACGCGCCAGCAGCAAGGTGTCATCGGGCGCGAATTTGCCGTTACATATCGTCCGAATCTTGACGAAAACGAAACAATTCTTTCGGGAAATTGGTGGAATGACGGCGCAAACACGGACGTGCCAGAAGTTTCGGTTGAAGAAGGAATGAGTAAAACTTTAGGCATAGATGTCGGCGATTGGATAACTTTCGACATTTCCGGCAGAAAAATCACGGCGCGTGTCGCCAACATTCGCAAACTCGATTTACGCAACACGCGGACGGCTTTTGTCTTTGTATTCGCGCCCGGCGTTCTGGAAAATGCGCCGCAAACATTTGTCGCCACCGTTTTGAAAAAACTTCCCGCCGTCGAACGCGCCAAACTTCAACGCGCACTCATTGACCAATTTCCAAATGTCCAGATTTTCGATGTCGCCGATATTGTCGCCACCGTTCAGAAACTCGTCAACAACTTCGTTCTGGCGATTTCCTTCGTCGGCAGTTTCGTCATTTTAAGCGGAATTTTAATTCTCATTGGCTCAATCTCACTGACCAAATCACAAAGAATCTACGAAAACGCGATTCTAAAAACTCTCGGCGCAAAACGCCCGACTTTAGCCGCGATTCTGCTTGCCGAATACGGACTTTTGGGATTTTTAGCAGGAATCATCGGCGCGACTTTTGCTACTGCACTTTCTTTTGCCGTCTCCCGTTATATTTTTGATATTGATTGGGAATTTGATTACTGGTTAATTCTGCTAGGGATTTTGATTACGACTGTTTTAGTAATGTTTATCGGTGTGTTTGCGAGCTTCGACGTTCTTTTCAGAAAACCGCTTGCAACCTTGCGCTCGCAGTAAGTTTAGTTATAGAAAAGGTAGATTATCAAGAAAGTTCGTGATAATCTCCATTTGAAAATTGATGACAATAAACAGTGCAAAAGATTCATTACTAGGTTCGGTGAAAGAACTTTACGCGAGAACTGTAACTCTCTCAGAAAAAAACGGCGATGTTCTGGAGGAGTTTCCAGTCATTCGATTTTCGCGCTATGACGAAGCAGGCAATAGAATCGAGGAAACGCATTTTAATTCTGACAATTCTTTGCTCTTCAAAACCGTTTATGCTTACGACTCGGCGGGCAAACTCGTCGAGCAAGTATATTTTGATACGAATGTATCGCCGACGTTTAAGACAGTTTATGAATACGACTTTGACGGAAGATTGATTGAGCAAAAATCATTCGCGGCAGACGGTACTTTGGCAAATACGCTTCGTCCCGCTTATACAATTGAAGGATTGCGGATTGAAGAAGAAACGCTGCCGCTTTCGGAAGCGGACGGCGACAGTTTCTGTCTCACTGGTATTGAAGGAACTGATACGAGTTTTTCGGCTCAAGGCGGCGATAGAATCAGAAAAGTTTATGACCGCAAAGGAAAACCGATAGAGATGACTCTTTACAACAAAAAAGGAAAGCGCACGGGCAAAAT
>JACCYR010000201.1 GCA_013696385.1 Acidobacteriota bacterium | reverse complement strand
TTCAGAGGGGCGTGCCGGGCGACCCGTGCCGTTACAGCCCGAGCGACCCGACGCGCGGCAATTACATCACCGCCGAATATAATCTTTCTGCTCCGTTTCTGGGCGCGAACACTGGATTTCATAAATTCCAAGGTTCTTACAACACTTATTTCACATTTTCCAAACTTAAAAACACGACTTTTGCCGGACGCGCCATTCTCGGTTTGGCAAGCGTGTTTTCTAGAAATGAAAGTTTTAACTCAACACAGTTTCCCGATTTAAACAGTAGTTTGCCGATTAGCGAAAGATTCTTCGCGGGCGGTTCGACAACTCTCAGAGGCTTTGAATATGAAGGCGCGGGACCGCGCGTCGTAATTGTTCCGCAGGGACTTTTCCGCAACAGCAGCGGCGAACCGGTTTTTCTAAGCCCTTTTACAGTTCCATTCGGCGGCAATGCGCTGGCGATTGTCAATCTCGAAGCGCGAATTCCGGTTACAGACCTTGTTCGAGTCGTTCCATTTTATGACGGCGGCAATGTTTTCCGGCGCGTCAGCGATATTTTCAAACCGCGTGAAGATATTCCAGCCGGTGATGTTTTCCGCCAAAATTTGCGGACGTTGTGGTCAAATACGGTTGGTTTAGGTTTGCGAATCAAAACGCCGATTGGCGGCGAATTTGCTGTTGATTATGGCTATTTGCTCAATCCGCCGAGATTTTTAATTCCACAGCCGAACGGAACCAACGCCATCTATCAACTGCATCAAGGACAACTTCATTTCCGCTTTGCTCAAGCGTTTTAAAAAGTGATAAGTGATAAGTGAAAAATTGATTTGTTTAGTTATCACTTATCACTTTATCACTACAAGTTTTCGGTGTGCTTGGACAAGCAGATTCGGGCGGCGCGATGTAACGTCAATGTTACGGACTTCGCCGGTTTGAGAATCAACCAACGGACGTTTCGGCGTGTAAGTAATTACATAACTTGAATCAATAATCTGAGCGACAAGCGCGGTTTTGTCGAGCATTTCCTGTTTTGTTTCGGGCAAGATAAATTCGCCGTTGGTATCTTTGGCAAGCGCGGCGAGATATTTTTCGCTGTCAATCAAATCCTGTTTTCTTTCGCGCATTTTTCGCAAAAACGCTCGGTCCGTGTTAATCGTCAGAATGCGGGTTGCCCGGTTCAAATCGCGGACTCCATTCGGCATCTGCGCGGCTACTTCGTCGGGCAATGCCTTTGGCGGCGTATTTGAAATGCCTTTGGTACGTGGTTCGATATCGGCGCGTTCAAGCTGTGTATAACTGATAATATGCACATTGATGTTGGTCGCAAGGAGATTTTTCATTGCCGCATCTCTTTCGGAAAGTTTATTAAAAGTGTCCGTGCCGTCCGTGATAAGCACAAGATGCCGATTTTCGAGCGGATTTTTTTGCAAAAATTTTGTCGCGTTTTCGAGCGCGTCAATAAAAACTGAACGCTTGCCGAAATTGGCTTTGCTTCTCAAAAGTGTTAATGCTTCTTCCTTGTTCGTCCATTCGGCAATAATTTCAACTTTATCGTTATATTGCATAATCGCCACCGAATCTTCCGATTGAAGCGTGTTGATTAAACCCTTTGCCGTGTCGACGGTTTGTTTAAAACCTTTGACCTGCCGCATCTCACCGCCGGTGTCCATCATGATTAAAACATTAGCAGGAATGCGCTTGATGCTGTTTGCCTGATGAAGCCGTCCGTCCTCGTTGATGACCAAATCTTCTTTTTTCACGCCGGAAACAAATTTGCCGTCAATATCGGTGGCAATGACGTTGAGTTTGATTTCTTCGGTGAAAACTTTTTCAGTTTCTTCAGCTGGCAGCGGTGTCGGCGTTTGCGCTTTTGTAATGAAGTTGAAAGATAGGAAAACGAAAAGTAATTGCAGAAAAAAATTGGTTGACGAAGAAAGCATAACAACTCCTTAAAATCGTTGATTTTCACGGTTTGATGCTTGACGTGAAATTTGAGTTGTAGTTTCGCCCTTTTGGAATTGCCCTGAACCATCGTTATTTATTTTATCGGTGGATAATAATTTCTTACAAGCCTTTGGTTTATTCAATTTCCAATTGCGTTCTTGCTTGCCAAAATTCGGGATAAAAACGCTTGGCTAACGTCGTCTGCAAGTAGCCGACACCTTCCGAACCGCCCGTTCCTATTTTTCCGCCGACGGTGCGTTCAACCATTTTAATATGATGATAACGCCACTTTGAAACGATTTCGTCGTGTTCGATTAACGCTTCTTCGAGCTCAAATTCTTCAGCGTGTTTTTCGATGTCTTTGATAATTTTTACGACCGCTTCGACGCGATTTTCAAAAGTGTCAATTGCAAATCCGCGTTCTTTCAAATACGCAAAATAAACATCGTGCAAAGTTTCATCGCCGAAGCGTTTTTTCAGTCTTTTAATGGCAAATTCTTCATCAAAAAAACGCATCAGTTTTTCGTCTTTTAAGCCCGACAGAAATTCGATTTCACGAAACTGCGTTGATTGAAAACCGCTTGCCGGTTTGAGTTCCTCGCGGAAAAGTAAAAAATCGTGCGGTGTCATTGTTTCCAGAACGCGAAACTGCGCGACGAGAATTTTTTCAATCTCACAAACACGCCGAATGTTGCGAATTGCCCGTATTATTCGTCTTTCTTTGATATATTCAATTGTCGCGTCGAGTTCCTGCAGAATTTGCTTAAACCAAAGTTCAAAGGTCTGATGGATGATGATAAAAAGTAATTCGTCGTGTTTTTCGGGCAAAGCAAGACGTTTCTGCAACTCGATGAGCTGCTCAACTTTCAGATATTTATTGTATGAAAGCGGTGCTTTGCCGCCGTAATTTGTCATTATCTAGCCTACTTTTAGAAAATCTTCAACTTCAATTTCAACAAGTTCCTTATTTTCGCTTTTTTCAAAAGAAAAAGGGTTTGGGTTCTAAGTATAAATCAATTGCCTCACAAATGTTTTTCGATGCTTCCTCCTTTGTTTTTCCCTGCGACCAACAACCTTTAAGCGTCGGCACTGAGGCAACAAAATAAC
>JACCYR010000182.1 GCA_013696385.1 Acidobacteriota bacterium | reverse complement strand
AGTTCGGGATAACGGCTCGGAACATTTGGCAGAGATTTGACGGGACGAACATTTGCGTATAAATCGAGAGCTTTTCGCAAACCGACATTGACCGACGTAAAACCTTTGCCGACCGGTGTAGTCAAAGGTCCTTTCAGGGCGACTTTGTTGCGTTTGATTGATTCAATCGTTGCGTCCGGTATCGTCGTGCCGTATTTTTCCAACGCTTGTGCGCCGATAATATGCGTTTCCCATTCAATGTCAATGCCTGTCGCTTCAATTGTGCGAACGGTGGCGGCAATGATTTCCGGTCCGATGCCGTCGCCGGGAATCAAAGTGATTGTGTGTTTTGCCATTTATTTTTCACCAATTTTAGTTGTCTAACTTTATCGCATATTTGTAATTTACCCTAATTGCTCCGCCACGCTCAATTTCGGTTTTGTAATCAATTTTTTCCTTAACTTTCAAATGATTATAGAAGTTACGCAGTTGAATGTAGAAACACGCACGAAGTAAGGGCGCGAAACACACCTACTTCGTGCGTGTTTCTGCAAATTGGATGCCAACTGCGTAATTTCTAGATTATTTAAAAACTTTGGCGAAATAATTTTCAACTTTTGCAAACGAAATTTCCGAAGAAATAAAACCGATATAATTATCAGGTCGCAGAAGAATCATAAAAGATTTATTTGCGCCGAAGATGTTCGCAATGTGCAGATACAAGGGCAAATCGTGCAAATCAACAAAATCTGCATATTCGTTTGTGAATTTTTCGGGATAATCAGGAGGATTGCCGCTTCCGTCGAAAAAGGTCAAAAGATGAAACTTTGGTTCGTGTAACTCATTGTAAATGCTTATGCCTTCGACTTCAAAATACGGCATTCTATCGCCCGCTCTGACCGAAAAACTTCCATCGGTTTCACTCAAAGAACTGTGGCGATAATTGATGCCGATTTGCGAAACACGCGGGAAAACAAATTTTTTAACTGCATCAATACTAAAAGCAAAACCGGCGATAGACGGAAAAATATGCGTTCGGAAATAAGCGAGAAATATGTCGGGGCTGGCGACTAAATTAAAAAAACGGTCGGTCGTCTTTAACAGATTTTCCGCGTTTTCGAGTCGTTCTTCATTATAAGTTTCCAAAATTTTTTCGCTCGCCTTTGCTTGCAAAATCAGCCAGATTTTCCAAGCCAGATTGTAGCCGTCCTGAATTCCCGTGTTCATTCCCTGCGCGCCCGCAGGTGTGTGAATATGCGCTGAATCGCCCGCGAGAAAACATCTGCCTTCCGAAAATCTATTGACGTGGCGCGTGTGAACTTTATACACGGAAAACCAATTGACTTTTGTTATATCGAGATTTAATTCGGCATCTTTCTTTATCTGTTCTTCAATTTCCTCGTATAAAATATCACCTTCGTCTTTGGCAAATTCTTCGGGAAACGTGCCGACAATGCGCCAACGATTTTCGCCAACCATCGGGAAAAACGCGAGAAGCGTGTTTTTCGACAAACAAACGTGCAGTGAATCGTGGCTAAACTTCCAATCAATCTCGACATCGGCAACATAAAACAGACGTTCAAACGTGCTTCCTTCAAACTTTAATCCGAGCGCGTGACGAACAAAACTTTTCGCGCCGTCGCAACCGACCAGAAATTTTGCTTCGATTTCTTCAGTTTCGCTATTGGCAGTTTTGATGTTTGCTTTTATGCCGCCATCGTCTTGCGTAAAATCTATTAATTCGGTTTGCCACTGAACATCTTTGCCATTTGCTTTGATGAAATCATAGAGAATCTTTTCGTGCTTGCCCTGTTCGACGATAAGCACAAACGGATATGGACTCAAGTCTTTGCCGAGTTCGCCAAACTCGATTTCGCCGCGCACTTCGCCGCTTACGATCATTCGCGCTTTTTCCGCAATTGCGCCCTGCGCGATTAAATCATCTGCCAGACCGATCTGCTCGTAAATCTCCAACGTCCGCGCCTGCACGCCGATTGCCTTTGAATGCGGCGTAATTGCTTCTTTTTTATCAAAGATGACAAAATCAACGCGGAATCTGATAAACTGACACGCCAAAGCAAGCCCTGTCGGTCCCGCGCCGACAATTATTACATTCGTTTTCATTTTGTTTTCCTTTTATGGCAAATCTCCTAAAAAACATAAATATATTCTAAAACAAAAATTATATCTTTTTTCAATATACTTGTGGTAAAGTATTGCTGAAACTTAAGTCGTATAATCTTTTAAAGAATAAGGAGAATTTTATGCCAGCAAAAAAAACAAGTAAAAAAGCTACAACTAAGAAATCAACTTCGACAAAAGCAACAAGCAGCAAAAGCACCGCCAAAAAATCCGGCAAAAAGAGTTCGTCGCCGGGTATTGTGAGCAAAGTCAAAAAAACCGCCGGTGAAATTCTCGGCGGCGCGGCAACCGGCGCGGCTGTCGGAGCCTTAGGCGTTGTCGCTGATACCGTTAGCGGTTTGGCGGAAAGCGGCGCAAAGAGTGTTAAAAAAGCATCTCCGACGAAAGCCAAAACCGC
>JACCYR010000143.1 GCA_013696385.1 Acidobacteriota bacterium | reverse complement strand
GTCGGGTCGCCGAGAAGAGCCTTTTGACGATCTTGGGTTAAAACTCCAACTCCCAGGAAACCACTGCCGCTCACCGGAAATTGATTAAAAGTCATATGATAACCATCCGTCCAGACACCGACTTTTGGATAATCATTAACTGCCACAATCGGATACGCATAACTCCAGATATAATACGCGCCGGTCGGGTCGCCGGTGACGGAAAGCGCGACACATTGATATTTGACGTTACCGGAAGGCAAACCGAATTGACTAATATGCCAGCGGTCGGCAAGCGTATCGTAAAGCACGATCGGGTCGCCGTCATTCTGAACGCGGCACGCATCACCGGTGGGCAAGGCGGCAAACAAAGAACTTGTTTTGACAGGACCCGCCACGACCGTCCCGTTTTTATTGAATATCTTAAATACATTATTGACGGAACTTACATAATGATTTGGTCCAACATCACCATTTGTGTCCGGCGGAAGCACAGGACCAATTCCTACCGCCGCATTGTCAACTTGCGAAGCACCGTTGAAAGTCAAACTCGGTGTCGGCATTGTCTGCGGAGCGTCGGGTTGAACACCTTTGCTGACGAGCGGGTCTGTAAAACTTCCTTCACCGGCACCGGCACCGGGAACGATTTTTTTAACCTCTTTAGCATTTAACCGATTTATCTCTTCGGCTTCAATTTCTTCTTCCGAAAGACCTTTTTTCCGCAGTTCTTCGCGTTTCATCTCTTCACGCTGTTGTTTTGTTAGATAAAGCGCACTTTTCACCAAAGCGTCCGGGTCGGAGGTCGGCATATCTCTAACTGTTCCTGAAACTGCGAAGCTCACGGGTTTTACTTTCATCACCCCGTTTTCGTATGTAGTAATGTTTTCCTGCGTAACTGAGGCTTTTTCCCCATTCGATAAGGATTCAGCAGTTGAATCTGCTTGAAATGGCAGTTTAACAAAAACCACGGCGGCTGAAACTACCATAATCATAAGCAGTAATCTAAATTTCCAATTCATTCGTGTCCCTCCAAAATATAATGACTAATCTACCCAACGCATTTTTATACAGACTTTTCCGGCAATTTAATTGTTTCACCTTAAAAAGTCATCTATAAAGCTAAACCGAATTATCAACACTTAATTGTGTTGGCGTGATATAATCAGGCATCTAAACAACAACGCTTATAAAAAAGTATAAAAAAGCAAAATCTATTACATTATTGAGTCAAAAGTGTGGTGAAGACGAGACTCTATGGCAAAATTATTTTTGATAATAACCTGCCTTGGTAATTACATTTTTACCTGATTATGAACAAAAGAAATAATCAAACTCTGGCAAAACATTATCTGTTTTCAATCAAGTTGGTATCAACAAAATTACTTGTTTTTTTTGGTTATGTCAACAAATGTAGGGCAAAGTTGTTCTACGCTTGTTAGTATTTTATAATTTCAGCCAAAACTTGAAAAAATTCAGGAAAGGAAACTTTGGCACAATCGGCATCAACAATTTCCGTTTCACCTTCGGCAAAAAGCGCAGCAACCGCAAAAGCCATCGCAATTCGGTGGTCACCGAAAGAATCAACTTTCGCGCCTTTCAGTTTGGATTTTTTGATTTTGAAACCGTCGGCAAATTCTTCAACATCAGCGTTCATCCGCCGCAGATTTTCAACAACTGCGCTGATTCTGTCTGACTCTTTAACGCGCAATTCTTCGGCGTTGCGAATTTCCAAACCGTTTCCAATCTGCGTTCCGAACACCGCAAGAATCGGTATTTCGTCAATCAACGCCGCTGCAAGTTCACCGCCGATTACATTTGAATTAATTTTCGGTGAAAGTTTTTCACTTCCGCGCACGAGCAAATCGCCGACTGGTTCGCAACAAATTTCTTTTTGATTTAAAACTTCAATATCTGCGCCGAAATTCTGCAAAACTTCGATTATCGCTGTTCGCGTCGAGTTTAAGCCGACATTTTCCAGAATAATTTCAGAACTTTCCAAAACCGCCGCCGCTAGAAAAAATGCGGCAGAAGAAATGTCTGAAGGTATTTCAAAATTCTTAGCTGTGAGTTTTGAGTTTCCGTCAATCAAAACTTGATGCACAAAACCGTTTTTAACTTCGATAAAATTTTCTTCAATATCCGCGCCTAAATAACGTAGCATTAATTCCGTGTGATTTCTCGAATTCGGAATACAGGTTTTAGTTTTCGGACTTTGAACTATGGTTTTTCCGCCAGCATTCAAACCCGCGAGCAAAACACAGGATTTAACCTGCGCACTTGAAACGGGAAGTTTATAGGAAATTGCCTGCAAAGGATTTTTGCCGTAAATTTTCAATGGCGCGTGACTTTCCGATGCTTCAATTTTCGCGCCTATTTGCGTCAAAGGTTTGATAATCCGCTTCATCGGACGTTTTGAAAGAGATTCGTCGCCGACCAAAACCGAATCAAAATTTTGTCCTGCCAAAACGCCTGCCAAAAGCCGCATCGTCGTTCCGCTGTTGCCGCAGTCGAGTTCTTTTTTCGGCTTTGAAAAACCTGTTTTGCCAACACCTTTGATAAAAATCGTCGTATTTTCACGCTTGATTCCAACACCTAAATTCTCCAAACAATCCAAAGTCGAAGCGCAATCGGCACTCGTAGCAAAATTTTCGATTCGCGTTTCGCCCGTCGCCAGCGAAGCCAAAATCGCGGCGCGGTGCGAGATGGATTTATCGCCCGGCAGACGCACTTTTCCCTT
>JACCYR010000139.1 GCA_013696385.1 Acidobacteriota bacterium | reverse complement strand
CTAATTTTGCTTTAAGGCGATTTATCTCTTCCGCGTCAGAAGTCAGATTAAGAGCTTTTTGCCACGCGGATTTGGCAAGGTCGAGTTTTCCCTGCTTTTGATAAACGTCGCCGAGATGTTCATTGATCGTTGCCGATGAAGCATCAAAACGTAAAGCATCTTTCAGATATTTTTCGGCTTCGTCAAGTTTTCCGAGTTTGAAATAAACCCAGCCCAAACTGTCTAGATAATAAGAATTAGTCGGAGCAATTTTGACGGCTTGCTGAATCAAATCTAACGCTTCATTGAGTTTTTCATTGCGCTCCGCCAAAAAATAACCCAAATTGTTAAGCGCAACCGGATTTTCCGGCGATTTTTTTAAAACTCCGCGCAAAGTCTCTTCGGCGGATTTATAATCGCCCGCCATTTGCTGCGCGGTTGCCAAAGTTACCTTAGCAGCTAGTTGTCTTCTCTGGTCGCCCTGCGGCGCGGATTGAAAGGCTTGGTTTGCCGCCTCAATTGCTTCTTTGCCGCGTTTTGCTTGGCTGTAAAGACTGGAAATAAACAAATAATTGTCAAAATTGTCATACGTCGAATTCGGCAGAGAAATGATTCCGCTTTCGCTGTTTGTGCCTGCTGCCGCGCCTTTCGTCGGAGTTTTCTTATTTATTAAAGTTTTGACCAACGTAACTGCTTCATCCACCTTTCCGCTATCAGTCAAAATTGATGCCTCCGTCCGCAAAAGCGCGCCATCGTCGGCATTGCGGGCGCGAAGGGCGCGAACCGCTTGCAACGCTTCAGGTTTTTTGCCGGTTTCGCGGTAAAGCAAAATTAATTGTTGATCGGCAAACGAATCATTATTGCCGAAAAGCAGCCGGGCGCGTTCAATCGAGGCTTTCGCATCAGCCGGACGATTCGCTTTTTTATAAGCGTCTATCATTTTTTGATAAACACGCATCGCAAAATCGCGTTCATCATCGGCAGCCAATTCATTTTTATCAATTCCGCATATCGCTAAAGCATTTTGATAAATGGCGATTGCCTCATCATACCGGTCAGCCGAAACATAAATTTCGCCAAGTGCAAGTTGTAAATCGGCGGCAGATAATTTATCTTTTTCAACAAGTTTGGCAGATGCCCCGCGCAAAATCTTTGCCGCCTCGTCAATTTTGCCCGTGCGGGCTTGGACTTCCGCCAACAGCACGATTAAGGAAAGATTTTCGGGATTTGCAAAAACGGCTTGCTGCAATGCCTGAACAGCCTTTCCGATTGAGTTATTGTCCGCCGATTCGATGGCTTGGCGCAGAAGTTCGAGGGCTTGCGGATTATCTGGATTATCGGCAACGGCACTGCTTAAAATCTCGACTGCTTCAGTCGTTTTCCCGCTTTCCATTAAAGCCTCGCCAAGTTTGATGGTCGCGGTATCGGGCGAAAGGTCTTCCTGAGTTCCCAATATCGTTCGGTAAAATCGCGTATCCTGCGGCAATGGTGTAACCGCCGCCAGCCATCTTTTTAAGGCATCAATGCGCTCGTCGGTTTTATTCGTTTTGGCGTAAAGTTCGCTTAAAAAGGCAAAGGCTTCAGCGTTTCGCGCGTCGAGCCGGACAATTTCCTTCCATTCGGAAATCGCTTTCTGCGTAAATACCGGATTCAAATTTCCATCATTCAAACCGCTTTTAATCGTATAGAGACGCGCTAAAAGGCGATGCCCGCCGAAATTATCCGCGTCAAGTTTAACGGCAATATTCGACAATTTTATCGCTTCTTCCAAATCGTTCGGCGGCACGGACAAAGTCAATTCCGAAAGTGCCGTATAGCCTTCCGCCAAAGTCGGATTTAATTCCAGGGCTTTTTGCAGAGCTTGTCTGGCGAAATTTGCTTGGGTTAAAATCTCCGCCTGTGGACGCGGGCGGTTGCCCAAGTTCCAAATATAGCGTTGTGCTTCGAGCAGTTTAGCGTAAGCCTGCTCGCGCCGCTCCCGCGAAACTTGGGCAGACGGGTCGTACTGTTCCAAATTTTTGGAAAGCATTTCGGAAAGTCCGCGAGTCGGAGCAGGCGGCATCGGTCTTGGCGGCACGCCCGGATTTTGAGCGGAAATGCCTTGAAAACCGAAAAGGATAAAAACTGCAATTAAAACAAGTATTCTATTTTTCATTAAAAACCTCTAAACACTTTCCAGATTTGCGACAATTTTTTTCCAGACGGATTTGCGCGGAAAATTTATCAGAAAAACAATTAAAGCCACCGCACCGGCGCGAAACACATCAGTTTTAATACCGCCCAGCACGGCAATCAAAAATCCGATTATCGCAATCGTTTCCGCCACCGAACCGAGAACAATCGCATTGGTTTGTAAGGTTGTCAAAAGCCCGGAAATACCTTTGCTCAATTTTATATTTTTTAATCTTTCCCAACGATTTAACATTCGCCGAAGAATAAATGTTCCGACGGCAATAAATATAACGGCAATCCAAAGCGTCATCAAAGAGCGCGGCGTAATCGCGTTTTCCGAACGCGCCGCGTAAAACCAACCGAAAATTATCAAAATAACGGTCGTCGCAATTTGCGCGAAAACGACAACTGCCGTCATCCGATAACGTTTTTCGAGTTCGGCAAAATTTTCGGCGGAAATTTCTTCCATATAACGATGGAGTTGGCGCGGGCGAAACCGCCCTTACACAACACAAAATTCAATGGACGACGTTTTTTATGAGGCAAGCTGCCCGGCACCTCTCGCGTCCAATGACACGCTTCGGTGCATCATTCATCTTTAGGTCGTTCTTGAGCAAATGGCGCGTTAGGAAAATGAATTGGTGTATCTATCAATCGTAATGGTTTTATCGGCGCGTCTTTAAATGATACTGTTTTTCCAGTAGAATAACGTCTCGGTACAAATACCACGTCGCCGTCTTCCAGCAAAAGGTCTTTAGTGCGTCCTGCTTTAATTTCTCTTAGGTCAATTTCTAGCACTGTTCGCACTTCGCCATTAGTAGCTTGCCGAAGCAAGTAAACTGAAAGACGAGCGACTCTCGAAAATCCGCCAACTATTGCTAACGCTTGAGTCAACGAAAGTGGTTTTTCGCTTGCGATAAGTTGCGAGCGAAAAACCTCACCAGCAACCAATACTTTGTCTGGAGCAGGAGACAAATCATAAACAGTTTCTATTTCAGATAAGATTTCTTTTGCCGATTGCTGACAGGGCGTTTCTTTCAGTGACGATTGTTGAGCGCAAACAATTTCGAGCCAGCCGAAAGCAAAGATTAAGAAAATTGTTACAATTAAACTAAGTTTGATATTCATTTTCTTCTCCACAATTACGAACATGCAAACTACCACGAAAGTGCCGAACAAGATTTATTTTACTTTTGCGGCTGCGTTTCCTGACGCTGCGAAATAACTGTAGTCAGTGATTTCGGAATCTGCGAAGCGTTAATGTCGCCTTGGTTTTCAATCACCTGATCAATCAATTCAAATTTTGATTTATCAAAATCATCGGTCATCAAAACGCCGTTCTTATCTATTGTCAAAGGATAAATACCGAGAAGTTCGTTTTTGAAATTAGCGATGAAGGATTTCTTTTCCGGCGGAAGAACCTTCATTCTCTCTGGATTTGGTTCGGGAATGGTCGCACCAATCAGCTGCAATTGCTCTTTAGCTTTTTCGACATAATCGCTGTTCGGATAATCGCGCACAAGCTGTTGGAAATACTTCGCCGCCTGGTCGGTTTCTTCTTCAATCTGATAAGTTACGGCAATTTTGAAAAGAGCTTCGTCCATAAAGGTAAAATTCGGATATTTCTCCAAAATTTCACGATAACGCGACTGTGCTCCTTTGAGTCCGCCTTTTTGCTGGTCAACCGAAAGTTTGTAGTAATAGTTGGCGACATACAAATTATGCAGACCGAGATTGTCCTGCACTTCTTCGAGCCGTCCTTCCGCTTCCTTTCGCAAAACCGGATCTTTAGATTGCTGCAGCAATGCCCGCAAGCGTTGTTCGGCAATTTTAGCTTTGGTCGCATCGCGGTCGGGCAAACCGATTTGACGCATCTGCGATTCGGCGATTTTCAGTAAAACGCGGTCGGCAAGCGGATGAGTCGGAAAAAATGTCAGCCAATCTTGATATTGCGCCGCCGCCTGAATCAGCGAACTGGTCGAACCTTCAAGATAAAATGAATCGGCAACGGCAAGTTTTGCCATCGGCAGATACGGCGAGTCGGGATAAGTCGTGATAATTGTCTGAAACAAAAGCCGTCCGACATCATAATTGTTTTTTCGGACTTCTTTGGTTGCCTTGATAAACAGATCTCGGTCACGTCCCGGCACGACATTTCCAATTAATTCTTCATATTCGTCATTTCCGCCGCCGAAAATACCCAAAAACTTTTTCTTTTTCTTGATTTCACGTGGCTTGCCGACATCCGATACCGGATTTGCCCGTGCGCCGGCAGTTTCAGTTAAAGCATTATCAACCCGCGTTTGCAGTTCGGAGACCGTCGTTTCTAGCCGGTCAATATCGCTTTGTTCGTATTTTTCCGAACGGTCAACCTTTCCACGCAATGTATTAACTTCCGATTGCAAATTACTCGTTTCTTTTTCCAGCGATTTTAAGCGTCCAAGCGGAGTTTCCAGCGAGTTTTTATCATCCTTTTTTGATTTATCGTCTTTGGTGTCGTCCTTTAAAACCGAAGCCGCGCTGCTCAAAGAACGGCGCATTGTTTCGAGTTTCTGCCGCATTATATCGAGTCGCTGCGAAGGAGTATTGTTATTTTGCTGTCCCAAACCCGGCACAACAAAACTAATTAATAAAAACAAACTTAAAATTACTGCCTTATTTTTGTTAAAAAACATAATTACCTCGTTATCATTTTGGATTTGCGATTTGGAAAACCGAAATTTAATGTGCAAATCGGTATTAAATCCAAAATCCAAAATCTAAAATCCAAAATCGCTAGACCCAAACTGTTGCCGCATCAATCAATTTCCGCACCGCTTCGGTCGGCTTGCCGTCGCCGAAAACTGCTGAACCGGCGACGATTATTTCCGCGCCTGATTCGACAATCTTTTGAATGTTTCCCGCGTCAATTCCGCCGTCAATCTCGATGCGCGTCGGCAAGCCGCGTTCATCAATCATCCGGCGCAGACGGCGCAGTTTATCAATCGAAGTGTGAATAAACTTTTGACCGCCGAAACCCGGATTAACCGACATCAGCAAAATAAAATCGGCAAACGGCAAGGCTTCTTCCAAACTAACGAGCGGAGTTGCCGGATTTATCGCAATTCCCGATTGACCGCCCGCGTCCCGAATTGAACACAAAGTTCTCTGCAAATGAACGTCGGCTTCGACGTGAACCGAAACCATATTTGCCCCGGCTTCGACAAATTTGACGGCGTAACGGCTCGGCTCTTCAATCATCAAATGCGTATCAATCGTCAAGCTCGTTGCTTTGCGAATTGATTCAACGACCGGCAAACCAATCGTGATATTCGGGACAAACTGTCCGTCCATTACGTCAACGTGCAAAACCGTCGCGCCGCCTTCTTCAACCGCGCGGATTTCTTCGGCGAGCCGCGCAAAATCTGCCGATAAAATTGAAGGTGCTATCTCAAACATTTTTTGGACAATTCCCTTGTCTTCCAAACTTTTTACTTTTCACTTGTATTGACAAATTAAGTTGTATCAGCTTTTGCTTTGCTTGGCGAACTTTGCGCCTTTGCGTAAAACATAAATTCTCACGCAAACGCGCAAAGAACGCCAAGATTGATTGTGGTGATAACTTAATTTGTCAATACATTTACTTTCTACTTTTGACTTTAATTTACTGTTTTACTTTGTTGCCGAAATAAATCTTTCCGTTGCTTGGGTTCAAGGCTGCGGCGTTTTGCGCGGGCGAGCATCTCCGCCGCTTGGAGTCTTACTCGGTGTCGGTTTTACGACAGCCGGATTTTGCTTGTTTGTATTTGTCGGATTCGCTGCTTTGTTGGAATTGGTCGCACTGTTTTTATTGCCCTTTGACGAGTTATCATTTGAATTCGATTCTTTTTTATTGGAATTATCGTCGTCCGAAGAATTATCATTTGAATTATTGTCTGATTTATTGCTAATCACATCGCGGGTGGTCGAACTTTTTTTCTTGTTTGAGCTGGCGTTGGAATTTGATTTATTGGATTTTTTCGGCTTGTCCGAAATCAATTCTTCGATTGTTTCGGAATCATCTTCGTCATCATTTTTCTTAATCATTACCGGTTCTTCTTCGCCTTCAGGATTGGCTTTGCTCCTAACGACCAAAATCATTTGTCCGGTTTTGACGGTTTCGCCCGCTTTCGGAAGCTGCTCCAAAATCGTGTTCGGCTTTTCGCTGCTAAAGCGGTCGGCTCTTTTTTTGATTCGCAAACCGAGCGCGGCAAGTTCATCTTCGCTGGCGGCAAAATCTTTGCCGACAATGTCCGGCACTTTGATTTCCTGTCCTTGAAGCGACATATAAACCACGCCGACCAGACCGACCAGAAATGTTCCGGTAAGCGCAATAACAACAAATAATTTTCCGAACGCCGACGCGCCGTTTTTTGTAAAACTCACTTTTTTATATAACCCTTTTCAGAATCCGAAAAATAAAACGGAAGTCTAACATTTTTTATGCCAAACACCGAATTAAAATTGACTAGCGTTTTGAGTTCCAACTTTAGTTGGCTATAGCTAAATCAAAAGCCAGCTAAAGCTGGAACTCAAAACATAGCGGTCAAATAAGTAAAATTTCAAATCTTTCTCGTCTTTACGA
>JACCYR010000112.1 GCA_013696385.1 Acidobacteriota bacterium | reverse complement strand
TTTTTTTGTTCACTCAATTTCTATTCTTAACTTTTGCCTTTTGCATTTGTGCAAACTTGCTCTCAGCGGCGTTTTGCGATAAATTTACTGTTTCGTAAAAAAACAAAACTCTTATCAACAATTATATAACGAATAAGCATTAAAAGGATTGCAGTAAATTTTAAAATGGCAAGAAAAAAAAGACGATTACCACAACAATTTCAAGCGCCGGTCGCCGTAGAAGACAAAAAGAAAACTGTTTATCGGGACGATTTTCAAAAAAATGTCGGCGGACGAGTCAAAGAATTTGGCAGACAGTTTGAAGGCAAAGGCAAAAATATCCTTTACGTAATTGCGGGAATTGCCGTTTTAGCCGCGTTGATTGGGATTTTCTTTGCTTGGAATCGGCGTTCGGCGAATGCCGCGCAAACCGCACTCGGCAAAGCAATTGAAACCTCCGCAGCGCAAGTTACAAGTTCGCCTGCTCCAAGTTCAACCGATAAAGTTTTTAAAACTGAAAAGGAACGCGCCGAAGCCGCAATTAATGATTTTCAGTCAGTCGTTGATAAATACGATGGCGCAGTTGAAGAAAAAGCCAAGTATTTTATTGCCGTCAATCGTTTAACGCTTGACCGTCCGGCTGCCGTCCAGGAACTTGAAGAATTATCAAAATCAAGCGGCGAAGTCGGGCAGATGTCCAAATTCGCGCTCGCGCAAGCGAAAACCGATGCCGGAAAATTAGACGAAGCCGCCGCGCTTTATCAGGAAATTGCCGCACTCGATAATCTGATTCTTGCCAAAGAAACCGTCAATTTCGAGTTAGCGAAAATTTACGAAAAACAAGGCAAAAAAGACGAAGCCGTCAACCTTTTTTATGACATTGCCAAAAAAGGCAGCGAAGCCAAAAACACGGAAGGCAAGCCGATTCCGATGTCGCAAACCGCCCGCGATGCCAAAGAAAAATTGGGAGAACTCAATCCTGAAAAGGCAAACGAGATACAAGAACCTGAACCGCCGTCGGATGATGTAAAAACTCTGAACTTCTAACCATCAATTGCTAGAAACTAAAAGCAGATTATTGGGAGCGCAGACGAATCATCCGCGCTCTCAGTGAAAAATAATTTGTAAAATTCCGCCGAATTAGTTATTTCTTGATTAGAAACATTAAAAGGAAATAAAAGCGTGAATAACATCGCATCAGCAAAAACGGCAGATATTTCGACAACCGGTGCTTCCGCCGCCTCGACAAATAAAACCGTCGGCATCCGTGTTTCTCCGAACAGCTATTTTATCGTGCTTTTTTTGATGACCTTTTTTTCCGGTTTTCTCATTTATCTGGAGCAAGATTCGGCAGGTATCCTGATTTTTGCGTTAAGTTGGTCAGTTCTCCCTATTTTAGCTTGGACAGACCGCATAACTTTTGACGGCAAAAGATTAACGCGCACAGGAATTTTGCCGCGCCGGTGGGCTTCGCTCAATAATTCCAAATCTCGTCTGAAAATTTCCGACATCGAACAAGTCGAAACTCAAGCCTTACGCACGTTAAAGCGCGGCGGTAATGTTTTTTACCGCTATCGAACATCAGTTCAAGGCAAAGGCTTGAAGTTTGTCATTGCTTCGGGCGGCGGCGAATATCGGCAAATGATTTATAAACTTTTTCCTCTTTTATCAGAAAATACGCTCGACAACCGCTCCATCGAACTGCGCGATTACCTGCGTGAACCGAAAGAAACTTTGATAAAAGCAAAGTTTGCCAAAATTCCTTCGGCTGACGTTTTGGAAAGTTCGCTGAGTAAATTCAAAGGCTCGAATAAAAATTTGCAGACGACAAGCAAAAATGAAGAAAGTGGTGAAGAAATTGAAAAAGCCGATTATCTACAACGGCTTGCCAACGAATTGCGGCTTTCCGGTTATTTGCTTCAATCTTTGGAAGCCTTTCGCCGTGCGCTTGTTTTAACTCCGACGGATGCGCGGCTGATTTTCGATTTTGCGCGTTGTCTGCATTCGCTTGCCGGTTCGGAACACGATAAAAAACTTGCGCGAAAAGCCTTTGCCGCGCTTCGTCTGGCGGAAAAACGCGGGCAGGACGATGGCGAAATTTTAGCGCGTTTGGGCGAAAGTTATTTTCAATACGGCGATTGGCGACGCGCCCGCACCGCATTTCAAAAAGCGTTAGAGGCAACTGAAACGAGTTTTCGCTCGGTCAGAGGTTTGGCGGAAATCGCGCTTCGTGAAGGCAAAATCGCGCATGTTGTTCATCAATTTTCAACCGCCAACCGTCTGGCTGAAACGCCTGCTCTGCGGCGTTGGACACAAGGCGAAAGCGATTATTTCTCGCGTTTGAACTCGGACGATGAGTATATGGAGATGGAAGTCAGCCGCGTTAATATGCTGGAGGGTCTTGAGCGTACAAAAAAAACATCTCTAAAAGTCGCTATGCTCAGCTTTCCCGCAATTATTTTCGGCATCACACTGGAAGACAGTTTGATTGCTAATCTCGGCTGGGCGGTTTCGAGTTTCGCGCTTTTAATCTGGGTTGGAATAATTATGAGTCAAAACCTGCTTTCCTCGCGCGTGCCGATGGATTTTGCCGATGAAGATTAAAACCAATAAGGTCAAGCCTTTTTAATTTATGCAGTCAATTTTAGATTTTTTATATCAAGTCAAAGATTTTCTTAATCCGAAAATTTTAATTGACACTTTGCTCAATGCTTTCGGCAACTACGTCTATCTGGCACTGTTTTTAATTATCTTTTCCGAAACGGGTTTGGCGGTCGGTTTTTTTCTGCCGGGCGACTCCTTGCTGGTTGTTTCAGGACTGTTTGCGGCGGCGGGAAAACTTAACATCGCGCTGGTTTTAATTGCCTTTTTTCTTGGTTCGGTGATTGGCGACAGCACCGGTTACTGGACGGGCAGAGTGATGGGCAAAACTCTTTTTAACCGCGAAAAATCTTTGATATTTAAACCGAGCCGCGTTGAAAAAGCCAAAGCGTTTTTTGATAAATACGGCGTTAAAACTGTTATTTTAGCGCGTTTCGTGCCGATTGTCCGCACGTTTGCTCCACTGGTTATCGGCGCAACCGAAATGCCTTATGCAAAATTTCTGACCTTTAGCATTTTAGGCGGTTTGCTCTGGATTTTGACAATGGTTTTAGCGGGATATTTTCTCGGCGGCGTGATTGAACGCGCCTTCGACATCAAACTCGAAGACCATATTGAAAAAGTCGTTATTGTCGTCGTCTTTCTTTCAATTCTGCCGCCGATTATCGAATTTCTTAAATCCCGTTTCGGCAAAAAAGAACAAAGCGCGGAAGTTTAACTTTGGCAGAACTAAAGAAGATACAATCCTTTTTAACCCTGCTGGCATCTAAATTTTTGATGTTTGCGAACATAGTCCGAAATAGTTTAGAGTTTAAAGTTTAATTTATGCTCTGAGCTATTTTGTTTTTTAAATAATGAAAGTTCACTTTTAATGCGCGGACAGCAGTTTTATAATCGAATAATATGATTGGAATTTCCGAAAAAGAAAGTATTTTAACAGACGAATTATCAAACCGCGATTTTGATTTGGGCATTGTCGGTTTCAAATATTCCGACCTGTTTGATGCAGTAAAATTAAAGGAACTTGCCGAAAAATTTTACGCCGAAATTGAAGAAAAAGAACCTGTTTTGGGCGATGCTTTAAAAAAATACATTGCCGTGCGCGGGCTTGGTTATGAAAAAAGAGTCGAATCGAAAATTTTGACTGATGCCGCTCCGTTTTTGTCAGATTTTATCGCACAGATGTTTGGCATCAGCCGCCAGCGCGAAGAATTACAACGTAGAATCAACGAGCAAGACCCGATTTGGAAATATAAATTTTTTGTCCAACGCCGCGCCATCAAGAAATTTACGGCGGAAAAATTGGTTGATTTTAACGAAGCGGAATTAACCACGGCTTTAAGAGAATTTAAAAACACGGCGTTTGACGAAACTTTGATTTACGACGACGAAGAACTTGCCGTTGCATTTATCACGCAAAAACTCACGGAAGCCGAAGAAATTCTGACGAAAAGTCTGGAAATCACCGCCGATGTGCAGGAAACTCTCAATAAAATTAACGCGGCTTACGAGAAATTAAAAGACAAAACTTTCGGCAAAGTTTTTTCGCGTTTTGTTATCGAAAGCGATGCTTCCGGCGAACTTCTGCAAGTCGAAGCAGTTTTAAAACTCCTTGAAGCGTGGTCGGCAGTTGCGTTTTTCAAAAAAGAAAAAAATTGGTATAGCTTCAAAACGCCGCACGCGCTTGATTATCAAAATCTCGTTCATTTAATTCATCCGAACCCGAAACTTCCAAATACGTTGCGCGGCGCAATCGAAGAAATGCGTCGGCGCGACGGTTTTAAGTTGACGGACGAGCGCGGCAGCTTGCGCGATTCGCTTTACGAAGTTGATTATTGTTTGATTTGCCATGAACGCGAAAAAGATTCCTGCTCAACCGGACTTCACGAAAAAGATGGCAGCGTAAAACGCAATCCTTTGGGAATAAAACTCGAAGGCTGTCCGCTGGATGAAAAAATTTCGGAGATGCACCTTTTGAAAAAGCAAGGCGATTCAATTGCAAGCCTTGCACTGGTTACGATTGACAATCCGATGTGCGCCGGAACCGGGCATCGCATCTGCAACGATTGTATGAAAGGCTGTATTTTTCAAAAGCAAGACCCCGTGAATATTCCGTTGGCGGAAACTGCGACTTTGACCGATGTTTTGAATTTGCATTACGGTTTTGAGATTTATTCGCTTTTGACGCGCTGGAATCCGCTCAACGCAAAACGTCCATATTCATTGCCTTATAACGGTAAAAACATTTTGGTTATCGGTTTAGGTCCGGCGGGTTATACGCTCGCGCATTATCTTCTGAATGAAGGTTTCGGCGTTATCGGAATGGACGGACTCAAAATCGAACCGCTTCCCGACGAATGGACGGGTGCGGGCGGCGCGGAAACGCCAAAGCCGATAAAATATGTTGAGGTAATTAAGGACGACCTCGACGAGCGCATTTTGTCGGGCTTTGGTGGCGTTTCCGAATATGGAATCACGGTGCGCTGGGACAAAAACTTCTTGACGATGCTGCAATTGATGCTGGCGCGGCGCAAGCGTTTTCGTGCTTACGGCGGCATTCGTTTCGGCGGAACTTTGACGATTGAAGATGCCTGGGATTTCGGCTTTGACCATATTGCGATTGCCACCGGCGCGGGTCGTCCAACCATTGTCAAGATGAAAAACAATCTGATTCGCGGCATTCGTCAAGCGTCGGATTTTCTGATGGCTTTGCAACTGACCGGCGCGTTTAAGTGGGACACTTTATCAAATTTGCAAATGCGTCTTCCGGCGGTTGTCATCGGCGGCGGTTTGACGGGAATTGATACGGCAACCGAATTGTTTGCTTATTATCCGGTTCAAGTTGAAAAAATGCTTGAAAAGTTTGAGCAAATTGTCGCGGACATTGGCGAAGAAACGGCTTGGGGAAAATTTGACGCAGAAGAAACGCAGGTTTTCAACGAGTTTCTCGAACACGGCAGAGCGATTCGCGCCGAAAGACAACGCGCCGCGCAAAATGACGAAGAACCGAATTTTGTGCCGCTTGTACAAAGTTGGGGCGGAGTTTCGCTGATTTATCGCAAGCGTTTGCAGGATTCACCCGCATATCGTCTGAATCATGAAGAAGTGCAGAAAGCTCTCGAAGAAGGCATTGATTTTGTCGAATGTATGAATCCGGCGGAAGCCGTGCCGGACGAATATGGCGCGGTCAAAGCATTGATTTTTGAGCGACTTAATTACAATGCCGAAAACGGAAAATTTGAAGACACCGGCGAAATGATTGAATTTCCCGCTAGAACTGTGTGCGTTGCGGCAGGCACTTCGCCGAATGTGATTTACGAAAAGGAAAAACCAGGAACTTTTAAACTTGACGAATGGAAACAATTTTTCCAACCGTTTAAGTTAGAGAAAAACGGCAACGGAAATTTCCACGCGGTCGAAGTTGAAAAAGGCGAAAGCGGATTTTTCACGTCTTACTCTTCAGACGGAAAATTTATTTCCTATTACGGCGACAATCATCCCATTTATGCGGGAAATGTTGTCAAAGCGATGGCTTCGGCAAAAAACGGTTATCCGAAAGTTGTCGAACTTTTTGCTGACAAACTCGAAAAACAAGGCACACTATCGCAGGCAGAAAAAAATGCGATTTTTGATAAACTCGTTGCCGCTTTGGACGAACAGCTTCGCGCCTTTGTCGTTAAAGTCGAGAGATTAACGCCGACAATTGTTGATGTTGTGGTTAAAGCTCCGCTTCAGGCGCGAAAATTTGAGCCGGGACAATTTTATCGTCTGCAAAACTTTGAAACGTCCGCGCCGGTTATCGAAGGAACGCGGATGATGATGGAAGGTCTGGCACTGACCGGCGCGTGGGTTGATGAAGAAAAAGGCTTGCTTTCGATGATTGTATTGGAGATGGGAACGTCTTCGCGGCTGTGTTCTTTGCTCAAAGAAGGCGAAGAAGTCGTCGTTATGGGACCGACCGGAACGCCGACGGAAATTCCCAAAAATGAAACCGTGCTGCTCGCGGGCGGCGGTTTGGGAAACGCCGTTTTGTTCTCGATTGCGAAAGCAATGGGCGAGAATAATAATCGGGTTATTTATTTTGCAGGTTACAAAAACGGCGAGGATTTATTCAAACGCAAAGAAATTGAAGACGCGGTTGATAAGGTCGTTTGGGCGACGGATTTCGGCAAAGAAATTCAACCGCAAAGACCGCAGGACGCGCATTTTCGCGGCAATATCGTTCAAGCAATGATTGCCTATGCCGAAGGAAAATTGGGTGACCAAAATGTTGACTTAAAAGATGTTGACCGCATCATCGCCATCGGTTCGGACCGAATGATGAACGGCGTGAAAGAATCGCGTTTCGGTGCATTAAAGCCATATTTAAAGGAACAGCACACGGCAATCGGTTCAATCAATTCGCCGATGCAGTGTATGATGAAAGAAGTTTGCGCCCAATGTCTGCAACGCCACGTCAACCCGCACACGGGCGAGGAGTTTTTCGTTTTCTCGTGTTTTAATCAAGACCAGAATCTCGATTTTGTTGATTTCAAAAACTTAAACGACAGACTTCGCGCCAATTCGATCCAGGAAAAATTATCGAATCTGTGGCTTGATAAAATTTTCAAAAGCGACGCGGTAAAAGGTGAAAACAATGGAAAAGTTGAGTGAAGAAAGATTAGAAAAAATTCGTCAATTGATTATGAATCCGCGTCCCGGAAGCAAAGTCGCCGCCGCGTTGGAATTTGGCATTGATTTGACTTTAACCTTTGGGCAATTAAAAAAAACTCCGCAACAGCGAGTTGACGATTTACAAAGTATAATGCGAAGTTTTGAGGAAATTGCGCGGGCAAGAACAGAGTTAAGAAAACGAAAATAATGGTTGAACTTGAGCCTGCAATAAAATCCTTGATTGCAAAAGGAACGGAATTTGTCATTATCGGCGGAGTTGCGATTTCAATTCATTCAACGGGTTATGTAACCAGAGACCTTGATTTTTGTTATTTGCGAACCACGCAGAATTTAAAGAAAATCGTTTCCGCGTTTGCTCCTTTCAATCCGCATCTTCGAGGTTTTCCCGAAGAATTGCCTTTTGTTTGGGATGAGAGAACTTTGCAAAATGGAACAAATTTTACGCTCAAAACGACAATCGGCGATATTGATTTGCTCGGCGAAGTTGCCGGAGTCGGCAGTTTTGAAGCGGTCAAAAAAGAATCAATTTTAACGAGGCTTTACGGTTGTGATGTGCGTGTTTTGACACTCGAAGGTTTAATAAAAGCCAAACGCGCCGCCGGGAGAACGAAAGATTTATTGGTTTTGCCTGAACTTGAAGCGTTGCAGGAAGCGTTAAAAGAATCTGAATAAATTTAGAGTTTTTCAACAATTCTCGCTTTCCTGTATATAAATTTCATTCCAGCAACGCTCGCAAAAAAGATGTTTTTTCCTTTCTTCGAGCGTAAATTCCGTATTTAGCGGCAATCTTTCGACCAAAAACTTCTGCTCGTTGGTCAACTCTTTCCACGTTTTCAGTTTTGGCGCACCGCATTGCGGACAATTTTTTTCTTGAAAGTTTTTCATAATGGTTTGCGTTTAATTCATAAAAGTTTAATATCTATAAAAGTTTTGCAAAATTCAATCCCGGAAGTCTAAAAATCTATCAATGAAGCTAAAAAGTCTTTTGTTTTTTACGTTTGTTTGTATTCTGTTTGGACAATTTGCATTTTCACAATCGGAAGAAAAGTTTGATTTCTACACGCGCGGCGGCTATCGCGCGGAAGTTCCGCGTCCGCAAACGATTCTGCGTTATGATGTCGGTGATTTTCACACGACTTACGCGCAGATGGAAAAGATTATCGAATCAATCGCCAAAGCTGCGCCTGAGCGCGTAAAAATTTACGACATCGGCGAAACCAACGAGCATCGGATGATGCACATTGTAGCGATTTCCTCGCCGCAAAATATGGCGCGAATTGACGAAATCAGAGCAAATAACGCGAAATTAGTTGACTCGCGCACGACTTCCGCGACGGAAGCAAATCAAATTAGTCAAACCAATCCGGCGATTGCGTGGATGGCTTATACGATTCACGGCAATGAATCGGCTTCGTTTGAAACGATGATGCAGGTTGTTTATCAACTCGCTGCGTCAAATGAACCGCAGACGCTCGAAATTTTAGATAATACCGTAACACTGATTTTAACGGGCGAAAATCCTGATGGACACGAACGCTTTGCAACTTGGTATAATTCGGTGGCGACGGGAAACGCCGACCGCAACGCGCTCGAACACCGCGAACCGTGGAGCATTTACGGACGTTTGAGCCATTTTCGTTTCGATTTGAACCGCGATAATATCGCCGCGACGCAAAAAGAAACGCAAAATATGCAAAAGGCGTTTTTTGAATGGAATCCGCAGGTCGTGGTTGACCATCACGGTCAGCCTTCGCAGTTTTTCTTTCCGCCCGCCGCGCTGCCGATAAACCCGAATCTACCGCAGCCGGTTACAAATAAATGGCTCGATATGTTCGGACGCGCCAACGCGAAAAATTTTGACGCTAATCGTTGGGATTATTACGTGCGCGATATTTACGACCTTTTTTATCCGGGTTACTGGGATT
>JACCYR010000324.1 GCA_013696385.1 Acidobacteriota bacterium | reverse complement strand
TTTTTGCCGTCCATTTCAGCGCATTTGAATCTTCGCCGGTGTCGCGCAGAATATCCACGATATTCAAATAAGCGCGTTCCAAATTGTCGGCATCGGGATATGTTTGGATAAATTTTTGATAACGCGCAATCGCTTCTTTCGGTTTGTTGACGCGGGCATAAGCCGAAGCCGTTTGACTCAAAGCGTCTCTGGCAATCAGGTCGTCGGGAAATTCGGCTTGGACGCGCTCAAACCAACTAATCGCCTGAGCGAAATTGGCTTCCTGCGCGTAACCGCGTCCAATGTTCAAAAGCGCGTTGGCAACATAAACGCTTGTCGGAAAGCGTTCGACAAGTGCTTGAAAATGCAGACGTGCGAACGGAAAATTGCGGTTGAATTGATAAATCAAGGCACGCCGGTAATGTTCCGTGTCAGCTAGTTGCGGCGCGGTTCTGCCAAAATTTTCTTTTCCGCCGTCGAGCAAATCAAGATTTTTCGCGCCCGCCAGCGCAAAATCATCAGGTTGCGCTGGATTCGGCAGATTGTTGACTAAATTAGTAAAAACCTGACGTGCTTGCGGAATTTGATTGTTTTGCAAATACGCTTCGCCAAGCAAAACTTGGGTTTCGCGGTTTTGCCTGTTGTCCGTTGTTCGTTGTTCGTTGTTCGTTGTTTTTTTCTGACCACTGACGACTGACGACTGACCACTCAATAATTGAATCGCCGCATCGAAATTTTTGCTTTCAAAATAGCTTTGCGCCATTCGTGCATTAACCGCATTTGTCAAAAGACTTTCGGGCGCAAGCGTCAAAATCTTCTGCAAGTAAATTCTTTCAAGCATCAAATTTCCCGAAGCGCGGGCAATCTGCGAGAGATGCCACAGCGCGTATTCGCTTAAAACCGAATTACGATTTGCAACTGCTTGATAATTTGCCGCGGCAAGCGCAAAATCGTCGCGCTTTTCCGCCATTCGTGCCAGCAAATAGTCATAATTGTTGAGTGTGAAAACCTTTTTGTCGGATTTTTCGAGGTTTTCGAGTTCATTAATAGCCGTTTGATAATCTCGATTTTCAACCGCGTTTTGGATTTTCGTATAAAAGTCTTGGGCGAAAAGTGCAGAATTTGTCAAGCCGAATAAAAGAAATAGAGTTAAAGCTATTTTTTTTGGATATTTATGTTTGAAATTGCGTATCCTCATTTAGTTATTTTCTGCAGAAATTCATCGGCACTAATGACTTTAACCTTGGGAAAACTTATGTTTTTAAGTCCTTTGAAATATTTATCGTTGGTAACAATAAAGTTCGCGTTGGCGGCAATCGCGCAATCAACAAATTTATTATCGTCTGTGTCTTGTTTGATGAGATTCCAGCGATAATAAACATCCGTTTTTACCATATTTTTTAAGTTGAGAAGCAGTTCCGCGATATTGCTGGCGATAACAGAGGTTGTTTTTTGTTCCAAAATTTCAATGTATTCGCTCAAAATTGAATTGCTGAGAGCCAATACATATTTTCCCGCAATCAGAGCGTCGAATATTGGACGGTATTTGGATTTTGTCGCAATGGAAACCAGCAAAATGTTTGTATCTAAAACGATTATCAGCATTATTCGTATTTAGTCCGCAGATGCTTTTCTGCAAGTTTTTTGATAGTTTCGTCCGACCAATCGTTTTCTTCCCAAAATTTATCCATTTCCGAAACAGCTTTTTGAGCGAAATATTTGGCGAGTATTTCTCTAATCTCGTTGATTTGAGATTCGCTCAAATCATAGCTAAAGGTTTTTAGCAGTTCTAATTGAAGGTTGGTTAATCGCATAAAAATCTCCGACAAATTAGCGATGTAATCGCATTTTTAATTTTAGCTTAAATACAAACAATCACCAAAACTGACAAACTCAATCTTTGTCTTGTAGAATGTAAGAAATTATGACAGCTAAAATCCTAGGCGGAAAAGAAGTCGCCGACGCAATAAAACTTGAAGTCGCCGAAGAAGTTAGAAATTTGCCTTTTCGTCCGTGTTTGGCGGCGGTGCGGGTTGGCGAAGATGCGGCATCAAAAGTTTATGTCGGCAATAAAGTCAGAACGAGCGAAGAACTCGGACTGATTTCCGAATATCATCATCTTTCGGCGGAAACAACGCAGGAAGAATTACTAGATTTAGTTGAAGAATTGAATCGGCGTGATAACGTTGACGGAATTCTTGTGCAGCTCCCTTTGCCAAAACAGATAAACGAAAAAGTAGTTTTAGAGGCGATAAATCCTGAAAAGGATGTTGACGGTTTTCATCCGGTTAATGTCGGGCGACTGGCAAGCGGACAAAACGCGCTCGTGCCTTGCACTCCGGCGGGCGTAATTGAAATTTTGAGATATTACGACATCGGAATTGCTGGAAAACACGCGGTTATTGTCGGGCGCAGCAACATTGTCGGCAAACCGATGGCGATGCTTCTTTTGCAGAATGACGCGACTGTGACGATTTGCCATTCGCGCACAAAAAATCTGGCGGAAATTACGAGCCAAGCCGATATTTTGGTAGCAGCAATCGGGCGTGCCGGTTTTATTCGCGGCGAACATATCAAACAAGGCGCAACCGTGATTGATGTCGGCATCAACAATTTTTCAGATAAAGATTCAGCGCGAGAATTTTTTGACGAATCTGAAATTGAAAATCGTTTAAAAACAATCGAAAAACGCGGATTTACGCTGGTCGGCGATGTAAATCCGAAAGAAGCGTTGGAAAAAGTCGGTGCATTTACGCCCGTTCCCGGCGGCGTTGGACTTTTGACCGTGGCAATGTTGATGAAAAACACTTTGGACGCAGCAAAGCATAGAAGAAAAATAAATTAGCCACAGAGAACACAGAGAAATCAAAATGATATAAGCACTATAAATTTCCTCTCTGAGAACTCCGTGTTCTCTGTGGCAAAAAAATATGAATTTTGAAGAATATCAAACGAAAGCCAAACAAACGGCTTTATATCCGAATCGCTTAAGCAATCTCGAATATCCGACGCTCGGACTAGCGGGCGAAGCGGGCGAAGTAGCCAACATTGTCAAGAAAATCCAACGCGATTTCGGCGGTAAAATTACTGATGAGATTCGCGCCAAACTAAAAGATGAACTCGGCGACGTGCTTTGGTATATTTCTGCGTGTGCCGATGAATTAGGTTTGACTTTGACGGAAATTGCAGAGTTTAATGTTGAGAAATTAGCGAAACGTCATAATCGTAATAATGGAAAACGGAAAATTGAAAATGGAAAATAAAGAAAATCCCTTGAAAGATAAATCCTATAAATTTGCTTTACGCATAGTGAAGTTGTATAAGCATTTAACTGAAGAAAAGAGAGAATTTGTTCTCTCAAAGCAATTTTGCGTGCGGGAACTTCAATCGGTGCAAATATCGCAGAAGGCAATCAGGCACAATCGAAATCTGATTTTATTCATAAACTCTCGATTGCTCATAAAGAAGCATTTGAAACAGATTATTGGCTTAATCTCTTACGCGACGGAGAATTTGTTACAGCTAAACAAGCCGAATCACTTTTATCGGATTGTCAGGAACTACAAAAGATTCTAACAACATCAATCAAAACCGCAAAAACGAATAAAACGTAAAATGGAAAACGTTTGCAAGTAAATCGTATCCTGAATCGCTAAAAAATTTCTTTAATTTTCCATTTTCCATTTTCCATTTTCTATTACAAACGCTTTCCATTTAAAAACATTTTCCATTATGTTAAAAGTCGGCTTAACAGGTTCAATTGCTGTCGGAAAATCTTACGTTTGCGAAGTTTTCCGCGAACTCGGTGCGTTTGTTCTCGATGCCGACAAGACGGCGCGGGAAGTTGTTGAGTCAAATACAGAAGGTTTGCGTCGGATTGTCGAGAATTTTGGCGCGGAAGTTTTGCAGCCAAACGGCGAGCTTGACCGCGCAAAACTTGGCTCAATTGTCTTTGCCAATAAGTCGAAACGGCAACTTCTAAACTCAATCGTGCATCCATTAGTTATCGAAAAACAAAATGAATGGCTATGCGAGCGCGAGTACGAAAATCCGCAAGGCATCGCTATTGTTGACGCAGCTTTGATGATAGAATCAGGCGGCTACAAGCGTTTTGACAAAATTATTGTTGTTTGGTGCGAATCTAATATACAATTAGAAAGGTTGATGTTACGCAACGATTTAACAGCGGAAGAAGCCTTAGAACGGGTTAACTCACAAATGCCGCAGGAAGAGAAAAGGCGTTACGCCGATTTTTTAATTGATACTTCAGAAGGTTTTGAAGCGGCAAAGCAACAAACAGTTAAAATTTTTGAGCAATTAAAACTTTTTATTTAGTGGAAAACGGAAAGTGGAAAATGGAAAATTTTAGAAAACAAATTTATCAATTATCCGTTATCAGTTATTCACTAAAATTGTGTTTAATTTTCATAGCGTTGTTTTCAGCCGCCTGCAGCGAACTTGAAAAGCCGAAGCCCGAACCTTTTTACGCCGAAACCGCGCCGCCGCCAAAAAAAGAATTTCGCTGGAACAATGGCAAAATGCCGAAATCATTTGACCCCGCGCTTGCCGCCGCGCCGCCTGAAACCGATGTCGTCCGCGCTATTTATGAAGGTTTGACCGACACGAATCCGAAAACTTTGAAAACAATTCCTTCAATTGCCGTTGATTGGTCAGCTTCGGACGATAATAAAACCTGGACTTTTACGCTTCGGCGCAATGCTAAATGGTCAAACGGCGAGCAAGTTACGGCAAAAGATTTCGTGCGCTCATGGAAGCGTCTGGCGCAGATGGGCGACAAAGTTTCGCATTATAAATTGCTTAACAACATTGTCGGAATGCAGGTTGCGAAAAGGGAAGAAACATCGCCTAAAGAATCGGAAGAATTAGATTTATTTTCTAAACAACCGCCTAATCAAGACCTTCCGCAAATTTTCAAAAAACCAAACACGGCGCAAAAAACGGAAATTAAACCGAATATTTCGCCGACGCAAACCGAAACCGAAAAGAAAACCGAATCAAAAACGGAAGTAAAAACGGAAATTACCGAAAGGAAAGAAACCAAACCCGAAACGAAATTCGGTGTCGAAGCCATTGACAATTACAGGTTGAAAATTTCGCTCGTTCAGCCCGATAAAGATTTTCCCGCGCTGGTCGCGCACCCGATTTTTCGTCCGATTTACGGCGACGGCAAAGAGTTTGAAGGCGATAAATTAAATGCCGATATTGTTACAAACGGCGCGTTTCGTGTCTTTAGCGTCGGGCAGGACGGCATTACACTTGACCGCGCCGAACATTATTGGAACAGCGGAGAAATCGAACTCGAAAGAGTGCGGTTTGTGCCGACAGAAAATGCCGAAAAAGCGTTGGATGCGTATCGCAAGGGTGAAGTTGACGCGGTTACTAATGTAGATTTTGAGCCGCTTGCGCTGAAACTTCTCACGCCTTACGATGATTTTGAGCGCACGATGCACAGCGCGTTGAATTTTTATGAATTTAATCGGGAAAATGCGCCATTTAATGACCGTCGAGTGCGTGAAGCATTGGCGATTGCAATTGAGCGCGAGCGTTTAACCGAAGACGAGATGGACGGCGCAAGCCTTCCGGCGTTGAGTTTTTCGCCGTTTGACGAAGAAACTAAAATCAAACTTACGCAAGACACGCAACGCGCAAAAAATCTTTTGACGGAAGCGGGTTTTCCCAACGGCAAAAATTTTCCAATCGTCAAACTCGTCATTAACCGCAACGATCTGCAGCAACGCATTGCGCGAAGTGTGGCGAAGATGTGGAAAGATAATTTGAATGTCGAAACACAAATCATTGTCAAAGAAACTGACGAACTCGGAACTGCGAAAAAGACGGACGATTTTGACGTTATCCGGCGCGGCGAAGTTCTTCCGACAACCGACGAAACAGCAAATATGCTGGCGATTTTCCCCCCAACAATTCAATTAAAAGAGACGGCAGATGAAAAGACTAGAGAAAAAGCCAATGAACCATTAGACGGTGAAAACTTAAAAGGTGGTGCTAATGTCTCAGAGCAGACAGCCGTTAGTTCGTTAAAAAATGAAATGCCCGGCGGTGAATTTTCAGTGTCCGCGACAGGCGAAACGTCCAAAGACAAATGGATTTTGACCGAAGCCGAAGCCATCACTGAACTGCCCGCCATTCCGCTTTATTTCCCGACTTCTTATTCTTTAGTCAAACCATATATTTTAGGTTTTGAAATTAATACTTTAGATGCGCCTTCGCTCAAAGACGTGCGGATTGATAATAGTTGGCAACCGAAAAAGTAAAACAACGAATCTTAAATAATGTAAAATATATCGTTAAAAAGGCTGGATAAAATAATTCTTGCTTGTAGCCTTTGATACATGATAAGTTTGTCGCAATAGTTAAGAAGTGTTTTTTCTCTCCTAAGCCGAAACTTTCGGCTTTTTCATAATTAGCAGTATCAGATAAGGAGCGTGTTCTTATGGCGCATATTAGTTTTAACCAATTTCGTTCAATTTTGGTCGTAATCGTTTTGTCTTCTTTTTTAGCCGGTTGTCTGGCTTCGGCAAACAGCCGTTATTTTGGTCGCACACAACCGCCGACAGACAATGTGCTGCGATATATTTCTGGTTCTGAGCCGGAATCGCTCGACCCGCAATTCGGCACAGGGCAGCCCGAAGCGCGAATTTATATGGCTTTATATGACGGATTGGTTGAGTATCATCCGAAAACAATGGAGCCGATTCCGGCGATTGCCGAAAGCTGGGAAATCGGCACGGACGGCACGGAATATCTTTTTCATTTGCGTCAGAACGCCAAGTTTTCTAATGGCGACCCGATAACGGCGAAAGATTTTGTCTATTCGCTTCGCCGCGCCCTTTCGCCTGAACTTGCCGCGCGTAATGGTTATTTGGCTTATTACATCAAATACGCCGAAGCCTATAATTCGGGACAATCCTTTGTCAAAGATACAAACGGTCAATTTCTTTTGAAAAAAGATTTTGCCGAACCAAATCCGAATCAAACGGCGGAAATCGCACCGCAACACGACACTTTGGGCGGCGACAGCGAATTTCACCGTTTTTTAGATTCACCCGAAAGACTTTATGTATCGAG
>JACCYR010000055.1 GCA_013696385.1 Acidobacteriota bacterium | reverse complement strand
CTTCGTTATTCGTTTCAGACAGAAAAAGGTTTCGTATAATAAATCTCAAAAGTCTGGTTGAAAATTCCCGAAAAATCTTTAACTTAATTTAATTCTAAGCTATGATGACATTGTAAATCACATTTTTCCATCGAAGGAGCTACCTATGGATTTTTCGCGTCTTCTTTGTTTGTCCTGTTTAATTCTTTTTTCACTTATACTTACGCTTGCCCAAGACAATTCGCCGACCGAATCGAAAACGGAAAAGGAAAAGCAGCAAAAGAAACTTGAACTGCGAGTTTTAGAAATGCTTGACCAAGCAGTCAGCGATGCCGGCACTCTCAAGTTGGCACAAAACAGGGCGATTGTTTATGCAATTGCCGGTGATTTGTATTGGAAATTTGATGAAAAGCGTGCCAGAGAACTTTTTCGCAATTCAGCAAACGACATTCTCGTCGCTAATGCGGAAGCCGAAAAGGAAAAGAAAAATGATGACGACCCGTATGCGGCAGTTTTTGATTTTGGCGACATTCGTAATGAAATTTTACCATTAATTGCCAAACACGATGCCGATTTAGCTTTGGAATTGCTGGCGCAAACTCGTCCGGCGAAAATTGCCGAAGCATTGACAAAGGCGATGCAGCCGAATGCCAAACAAGAAGGCGGGATGCTTAATTTTAACCCTGAACAATTCCGCGTGCGGCAGGAAATTGCCCTCGAACAACGCTTTGCCGTGCTTGCCGCCGAACAGAATCCCGATAAAGCCATCAAGCTGATAAAAGACAGTTTATCAAAAGGAATTTCGTGGAATGTTCTGCCTCTGCTGCAAAAACTCAATCAAAAGGAAGAGAAAAAAGCAGCTGCTTTGGCAGACGAAGTTGTCAAAAAAATTACGGATACCGATTTAACCAAAAGACGCGAAGATTTAGGTGCGGCAATCCGGTTTTTGCAATACGCAACTAATCCGAACGCGCCGAAGAATACGAAGGAAAAGCAGTTCAAATTTACCGATTCACAGTTAAAAGACCTCGCCAGCAAAATCGCCGACACATTTCTGCAGCCGATAAATTCTTTGGAACTTACGATGGGAATGACGCAGGTTATGCCGAGTTTGGAAAAAATCGTGCCGGAAAAAATGCCTTTGCTCAAACAAAGACAGACCGAAGTGATGAAAAATCTTCCGCCTGAATTAAAGCGCATGCAGCAGCAGGAAAAACTCTGGAATCCGAATTCCACGCCGGAAGAACTTCTCGCCGATTTGCCAAAATTAAATGAATACGAAAAAGTTTCGGCGTATAGATCTTTAACCAATAAAATCGCGCAGATTGAAGATGAATCGAGGGCGAAAAAACTGATTGAACAAATCCCCGATGAAAAGGCTCGGCAGAATGCCAATGAACAATACGAGTCGGCAAAAATCAGCCGAATTGCGAAAGAAGGCAAACTTGATGAAGCCAAAAAGCTAATCGGAAATCTGGGCAAAAAGAAAACTCAAATTCAAAAACTCGTCGCTTTGGCAATGGAATTTCACAAAAAAGAAACGGAAAAAGACCGTGAAGTCGCCTTAAATCTGATGAAAGACGCAAAGTCTTTGGCAAACGAATATCCCGAAGATGAAGACGAATTAAACGATTTAATGGAAATTGTCAAAGGTTACGCGATTATCAAACCCGACGAAGCGTTCCGCATTTTCGACCCGATTGTTGACCAAATCAACGATTTTGTACAGGCAACGGCAATTTTGAGCAAATATAACAAACGCAACCGAGCCTTCAAAAAAGGCGAACTTGTCTTGCGAGTCAACGGTTATTCGTGG
This sequence comes from Acidobacteriota bacterium, assembly GCA_013696385.1. Taxonomy (GTDB): domain Bacteria; phylum Acidobacteriota; class Blastocatellia; order Pyrinomonadales; family Pyrinomonadaceae. Next base: position 2,780 of record JACCYR010000055.1, on the reverse strand, counting down.
GACAGTCTGCTTTTATTTCGCTACATTACCCAAATTCAAATGCTCGGAAAAGCCGACCTTAACCGGATGAGTTCATTTTCAGACAGATTTCAGCGAACCGATTCTCGAACAATTGTCAAACTTTTTGTCGCCCAAGGTTTTCTAAAAGAAGAAAAGAAAGGTGAAAATAACGACAATTCCGGCGGCGCAAGTTATTATTTTGAATTTTAAAGCTCGCAAATTCATTTTTTGTTTCGCTTTAGAAAGCTAAGTCGAGAAATTTAAACAAATTAATAACTTCCCGCAACAATGTTTGACTTAATTTCGCTGGCTTCCTGCGCGATTTTTACGCCGACACTCGCGCCGATGCGCGTTGCGCCGGCTTCGACCATCGCTTTTGCGTCTGCAATACCTTTTACGCCGCCCGACGCTTTGACACCTAAACCTTTGCCGACCACGCGCCGCATCAACGCGACATCATCAACCGTCGCGCCGCCTTTGGCAAATCCCGTCGAGGTTTTAACAAAATCCGCACCCGCGTTTTTCGATGCCAAGCAAGCGCGGACTTTTTCTTCGTCGGTTAAAAGCGCAGTTTCGATAATTACTTTTAACAAAACGCCATTTTCGTGTGCGGCTTCCGAAACGGCGCGAATGTCATCTTCAACTGCGCAGTCATCACCCGATTTCAATGCGCCGATGTTAATCACCATATCAACTTCGCGCGCGCCGTTGAAAATTGCGCGTCGCGCTTCGTAAGCCTTGACATCTGAAAGAGTTGCGCCAAGCGGAAAACCGATAACCGTGCAGACGGGAACATTAGAACCGCGCAGAAATTGGCTTGCCTTTTTTACCCACGACGGATTAACGCAAACCGAAGCAAAACCATACTGCACAGCTTCTTCGCAGAGTTTTTTAATGTCGCTTTCCGATGCTTCGGGCTTTAAAAGCGTGTGGTCAACTAAACTCGCCCAATCGCGTGCGGTTGCCGAATCGCCCAAAATAATGCCGATGCGCGACGCGCCCGCGTCAACAATTCTTTCGACATCGGCGCGGCAAAATGTCGGGCAGTAATTATCACCGTCAAGTTTTGATAAAACTAAATCAGTGATTTGTTCGACGAGTTGCTCGTAGCTACCATTATTCATAAGTTTAAGGTTTCGAGTTCAAGGTTCAAAGTTTAAGGTTAAAGGTTAAAACTTTGAACCTTGAACTCGAAACCTTAAACTACACTAATTTCCATTCCTTCAAAACGCTCATCATATTCGGCAGAGGTTCTTGCCACAGCCATTCGATTTTGAGCCAAAGTCCTTCAATCACACGGCTTTTATATTTTCCGTCGGCTGAAATCGGTAAAAGCTGGTATTTACCGTTTTCACCAAAACCGTAAAAATTCGCCGTCCGCCGTTGATAATCAATTATCCAATATTCTTTCACGCCCGCCGTTTCGTATTCTTCAAATTTTTCCTGCGTATCTCGAACAACGCTTTCGGGCGAAACTATTTCGATCACCAAATCCGCCGCACCATCAAAAAACTTTTCGCCCAAACGGTCAAAGTTTTCCGTTTTGACAAAGAAAATATCGGGTTCGCGTCCGTGCGTTTCACCGTCTATTTTCATTTTCATTTGGTAAGGTTCGCCGTGTATTCGTCCTAAATTTTTGGCTTCGATATAAAATCTCAAAATAGCTCTCAAAAAACTTGTTAAATCATCGTGTTTTTGTGTTATAGACATTGGCTTAATTGCCTCAGAACCGACATATTCGGCGTATTGTCCATCGTATTCGCGCAAAAATTCTTCGTAAGTTAACTTTTGCGGAACATACGACGAAGTTGTCGGTGTCGAAATTTCGGGATTTATCTGCGGCATAAATTTTTACTCGTTAATTGATACGATTATTTTACGATTATTTTTGAATTAAACAAAACTTTTACTTTTTATATTGTCTTTCGATTGTTTCAATTTTGCCGACACGCTTTTTATGCCTGTCTTCCGTCAAATCGGTTGTCAGAAATGCTTCAACAATTTCCTTGATTTCAGCAAAAGAATTTTGTCCGCTGCCCAAAGTCAAAACATTCGCGCCATTATGCTGGCGTGAATTTTTTGCCAGCGTAACCGAATAACAAGCGGCGGCGCGAACTCCGGGAACTTTGTTTGCCGTCATCGCGCTGCCGATTCCTGCGCCGTCAATGATAATTCCAGCGTCAACCTGCTTTTCGCCGACGGCTTTGGCAACCGCGTGTGCAAAATCGGGATAATCAACTGCGTCGGTTGAATTTGTGCCGAAATCGCGGATTTGCAAGCCGAGTTCGGCGAGAAAATCTTTTAGTTGTTCCTTAAATTGAAAACCGCCGTGGTCTGCGCCGACAGCGACGGATTTAACTTTTGTTGAAGAACGGCGCGAAGATTTTTTGGTTAGAACAATTGATTTCTCTTGCACAATATCGTTTGCAAGCGGCGTGAATTTTGCGTTTTCTGCAATTCTTAATCTCGCGCCGAAATCCAGACCGCGCAAATCATCTTCGGTAATCAGACTTTTTGCCGATTCGTCGCGGTCAAATTCCTTCGCGGTTTCTTCCTTTAACGAATTGACGACAACGTGCTGCGGAAAGTCTTCTTTCGACATATCTTCTTCAGACGGCACGCTTTCTAAAACTTGTTTGACGAGTTCGCGGATACGCTCACGAGTTTCTTTTTGTTCAGACATAAAATTTTACAGGTAGACAGGATATATAAGATAAATAAGTTTTTCAATCCTGTTTATCCTGTCCATCCTGTTAAATTCTTCTCCAGCAAATTTGACG
>JACCYR010000052.1 GCA_013696385.1 Acidobacteriota bacterium | reverse complement strand
ACCCGCCGGACGGTCAGGCTGTGTCCAAACCGCGACAACTTCGTGTTTGTCATTTAAGAGATTTTCCAGTGTCGGGACAGCCGCTAAAGGCGTTCCCATAAATACTATTTTCATTTGTCAGTTATCAGTTATCAGTTATCAGTCAACAGTTATCAGTTATCAGTTATCAATTTTTGTTGACTGTTGACTGTTTTAATTTTAACGCTTCCTTCATCACATAAAAAATCCAATTCTCTTCCATCACGCCGCGAACCAGATCAGAACCCGCGCCGTTGGCAAAAATCGCCACGTCTTCGCCGCCGTGCGTTTCATCCGTCAAAGGGACTGCCGCTTCCTGTTTATAATCGGGACTGGTAACTTGTTCTTCGGTCAAATACGGACGTTCGCCGCCGCGATAACCTTTGCCGTTGGCGTATCCGAGCGTTGTCAAAGGTTTGTCGTTTTTGTCGGTTTTCGGTTTTTCTTCCAACATTCCTTGGCTGTCCACTTCCCTGACTAAACCCAAGATATTATTGCCGCGAATCGGATAACCACCAATTGTGAATGTATGGCTGTGGTCGGCGGTAACGATTATCAGCGTATCTTTCAGATTAACTTTATTTTCGGCAGTTCGCACGGCATTTGAAAGTTCAATTGCATCGGTCAATGCGCGAAATGCGTTGCCGTTATGATGCGCGTGGTCAATTCTGCCCGCTTCGACCATCAAAAAGAAACCTTTTTTATTTTGTGAAAGAACGTCAATCGCTTTTGCAGTCATCTCGCTCAAAGAAGGTTCGCCCGCTTTATCCTTCGGGCGGTCATAATCGTATTGCATATGCGAAGGTTCAAAAAGCCCCAAAAGATGTTTCGTCTTTTTTGCGTCAACCGCGTCAAACTGCTGCTTATTCCAAACGTAAGCCGAATTCTGATATTTCTTCTGCCATTCGTCAGTCAAATTTCTGCCGTCCAATCTTTCACCTGTTCTGTCCGTATATTCCGGGTCATTTGCTGCTTTTGGCAAAAACTTTGTGCGTCCGCCGCCGACGGCGACCTCTAAGCCGTCGCCGTAAGGAAATTCGATCAGCTGTCGCGCAATGTCTGGAAATCCGGCTTGCCGCGCATCGGCAGAAAGATTCGAGTCGGCTTCCCAATCCCGCTGCGCCGAATGAGCGAAACAAGCGGCGGGCGTGGCGTGGGTCAGCCGCGCCGTCGTTACCACGCCGGTTGATTTGCCGTTTTGCTCTGCCATTTCCAGAAGCGTTTTTGTTTCGTTGCCTTTAACGGTTCGGTAATCGCCGACGACTACGTTTTGATTTACCGAGATAACTCCTTCATCAGTTTTGATACCGGAAATAATTGCCGACATCGTTGGCGCGGAATCTGATGTCTGCTGATTTACGCTGTATGTTTTTGAGAGTGCGACAGACGGAAATTTTTCAAAACTGAGTTGATTTTCTTCACCACTCGTTCCGCGCATCTGACCTTCAAGAATTCTTGAAGCCGTAATGGTTGAAATTCCCATTCCGTCGCCAATAAATAAAATTATATTCTTGGCGCGTTTGCTAAAATTTTTATGATTTTTGGCGCGTTCAATTGCGGCTTCGCCGTCGCGCCGCCAGGTTTCCGGCGTTTCGACGCGCCCGGTCGGAAACGGCTTCGGCATATTTTTGTCCGAAGCCGTCTGCATTTGTGCGCCTTGCGGCAACAGCAAAGAATAAAACAAACTCGACAAAATTATTGATGACCACAAAGTTTTTTTAGAGCAGTTTTGGATTGAATGTAAGGAAAAGTTTTGAGTTCCAACTTTAGTTGGCTCTTCACCAGCGAAGAGCCAACTAAAGTTGGAACTCAAGACGCACTCGTATAGCCAATCTGTAATCGCTCTAGTTATTGTTGATTTCATATTTTGATTTTACAGATAAGTTCGGCATATAAAAATTTCTTTGAAAGAAAATTTTACATCTATTTAAGATGTGCAAGCGAAAAAGGCTTTAAGAACAAACTCAAAGCCATTTTTCAGATTGTCATTTTACAAGATTTTTCAGCCTTCCGAATCTTTTTGCTCAAACAGCGAAATATATTCGCCATAACCTTCGGCTTCGAGTTTATCAACCGGAATAAAGCGCATCGAAGCCGAATTCATACAATAACGCAGTCCGCCAAGCTCGCGCGGTCCGTCGTCAAAAACGTGACCGAGATGCGAATCGGCGTGTTTTGAGCGCACCTCGACGCGCCGCATTCCGAATTTTCTATCTTCTTTTTCAACAAAATTTTCCGCTTCGAGCGGTTGCGAAAAACTTGCCCAACCGCAGCTCGAATCAAACTTTTCAAACGAACTGAAAAGCGGCTCGCCCGAAACGATGTCAACATATAAACCTTGCTCTTTATTATCCCAATATTCATTTCGGTGCGGTGGTTCAGTGCCTTCGTTTTGCGTAACCTCATACTGCATCGGCGTTAGCTTTTGCCGCAATTCTTCATCTGTTGGTTTCGTATAATTTTTCATTTTTACTCCTTGTTCTTCAATTTCCCCTAAATTTAATATGCACAGTGATAATTATAACCTTCAAAAACTTTCGTCCATTTTCCGTCCTGACGGCTATAAACACTAAAATTATTTCCTTCAAAAGCCTTGCTGATGGTAAAAATTTCGGCGGTTGTATCGCCGTTGTATTCCAGCGCGTCAAGCAGCAATTCATTGCCGAGTCCGTCATCCAAATCTTTCAGTTCGCCGCTCATTACTTTATCGGGCGTAACTTTTTCATACTTGCTGTAACCGAATTTATATTTGCCGTTGCCATCTTTGTCGGCGATAAAAAAAAGTAAATTTCTTTCCTTGGCGGAATTTTCTGTCCAGAACGAACCGACCATTTCGGCTTTGCCGTCATTATCAACATCGAGCGCGGTTAAATTATAATATTTGATATTTTTGACCGCATTTTCCGACACGCCTTGTTTAGCAAATTCGGCGCGAACAAGCGATTCGATTTCGCTGCGTTCGGCATAAGTCGGCAACCGCCGCACGCCCGAAGCAGTCGCTTGTGTTCGCGCATTTGTCGCCAAACCCATCACAAAACCCTTCAATTTCGCCTTTGCCGATTGCGTTGTAATCGTCGCCAGATTTTTGGCGCATTCGGATTTCGGGTCGGAACTTTTGACCGTTACTGTGCCGTTTAATTTCCCGCCGAAAATCAAGCTGTAATTTGTCTTCGGTTTATAAAAAGTATTGACAAAACTCATTAAAGACTTCGGTTCGCCTTCGCCGCCTGTTGGAACTAATTTGCCTTTATCAATCTGTGCAATCGGTTCAAGCGTCTGACCGTCATTTAAAACGGCAAGGACAATTGGATTTGGTTTCGCTGCCGGTTTTGTTTTATTTCGTCTTTGAGCAAAAACGGCGGAAACTATTATTAATAAAATCAAACAGCAACTTAAAATTCTAACAAAACTTGTTTTTTTCATTTTATTTTAATTATCAAAAAGCCTTAGCTGTTGTATCCGCTGCGTTTCCAACCGACTTACTGTCGTCGCGTTTATTTGCCGCAATTTTTGTTGAAATTGATTTTCCCTGCATAAATTGCAGCAGATATTCGCGTCCGCCAGCCTTTGAATCTGTGCCAGACATATTAAAACCGCCAAACGGATGAACGCCGACGAGTGCGCCCGTGCATTTGCGGTTTAGATAAAGATTTCCGACGTGAAATTCGCGCCGCGCTTTTTCCAATTTTCCTTCGTCGCTCGAATAAACCGCACCCGTCAAACCAAACTCCGTATCGTTGGCGATTTCCAAAGCGTGGTCAAAATTCCGCGCTTTAATTACCGCCAGAACAGGCGCGAAAATTTCTTCCTGCTCAATCGTTGCTTTCGGCTTAACGTTATCAATAATTGTTGGTTCGATATAAAAACCATCGGCGGCATCGCCGCTTCCGCCGGTCACAACTTTCCCGCCTTCGTCCTGTCCTTTTTTGATATACGACAAAGTATTTTCAAACGCTCGTTGGTTGATAACCGCACTCATATTCGTGTCGTCTTCGGTCGGCTGTCCGATTTTCAGTTTCTTCGTCAATCCGACAATTTTTTCCACAAGCGCGTCGTGAACTTTTTCGTCCACAATCAGACGCGAACACGCCGAACATTTCTGACCTTGAAAACCAAACGCGGCTTGCACTGTGCCAAGCGCGGCTGAATCCAAATCGGCATCTTCGGCAACAACAATTGCGTCTTTTCCGCCCATTTCTGCCACCACGCGCTTTATCCAAATTTGCCCGTCGCGTGTTTTCGCGGCTTGTTCGTTGATGTGCAGACCGACTTGTTTTGAACCCGTAAAGGAGATAAAACGAGTTTTCGGATGCGTCACCATTGCTTCGCCCGTTCCCGCGCTTCCGGTGATAAAATTGACAACACCTTTCGGCAAACCGACTTCTGCCAAAACCTCGACAAATTTTGCGGCAATCGTCGGCGAATCGGACGAAGGTTTCAAAATCACCGTATTCCCAGCAACGACAGCCGCCATCGTCATTCCCGCCATAATCGCCAGCGGAAAATTCCAAGGCGGAATAATCGCGCCGACTCCGAGCGGAATATATTCAAAGCGGTTATTTTCGCTTTCGAGTTTCGTTAAGGGTTGTTCGCCCGCCCAACGAATCATCTCGCGCCCGTAAAATTCCAAAAAGTCAATTGCTTCCTGCGTGTCGCCGTCGGCTTCCGCCCAGGTTTTTCCGACTTCAAAAATCATCCACGCCGAAAACTCGTGCTTTCTGTCGCGGATAATCTTCGCCGCATTAAAAAGATATTCGGCACGTTCTTCGGCGGGAATATTTTTCCAAGTCTTAAAGGCTTCCGTCGCCGCCTCAATCGCTTTATTAACCAAGTTTTCCGCATCGGTGTCGGCTTCGGAAAACACACCGACAACCTGAGATTTTTCCGCCGGATTGATGCTCTCAAATTTCTTTTCCAACTCGATTTTCTCGCCGCCAATGATAATCGGATATTCTTTCCCAAGTTCGCCTCTGACCTTTTCAATCGCTTGCCGCATCGCTGCGGCGTTTTCAGGTTTTGAAAAATCGGTGAATGGTTCGTTTCTAAATTCGTCTAATGTTTTTTGTGTTTGCATAATCTTTTTCTTTTCTACCCCAAAATTGTCTGTAAAATCGTTTTCAAATTTTCCTTATCGCTATCTTCCAAATTTCCGAGCTGGCGCAAAATCAAACTTTTTTCAATCGTCGTAAATACAGGTTTGATAACCGATGGTTTTAACAATCCAGCTTTTTGCCATTCGACAATCTCAACTTCATCAATCTTCAAAGATTTTCTTATCTGACTTGTTATTGCCATTAAGACCAAATCAGGATGAGAAGAATTATAAAGCAATTTACTGACAACAACGGCAGGGCGTTTTTTCGTTCCGGCTTGGTTAGTAAAAGGAAATGGCACGAGAACAATATCGCCGAAATTATAATTCGTCATAAATCGAATCTTCTTCGTTATCCCAAACTTTTCGGAAAGAGTTTTCGGAAAGTTTCATCGCTGATTGAACGAGTTTTTGTTCCTCGCGTTGGGCAAGAAAATCAACAAAATCCTCAACTTCGGCAACTCGTTGCGGCGGCAACTGTTTAATTTTTTCGACTAAAACTTCCGTCTGCATAAATTTCTCCTACCTTTTCACTCCCATTTTCCCGTTTTCTGCAATTTCTTGATTTTGCGTTTCGCCATTTCACGTTTCAAAATTGTCATTCTGTCTAAGAAAACAATGCCGTCGCAGTGGTCGGTTTCGTGCAGAACGCAGCGTGCCGTTAAATTTTCGCCGTCGAGTTCCTGAAACTCCCCATTAATGTCTTGATAACGCACGATTGTCCGCAGATTGCGCTGCACTTTTTGATAAAGTCCGGGAAATGAAAGACAACCTTCGTCGCCAATTTGTTCGCCTTCAACGTGAATAATTTCGGGATTTATCAATGCGATTTTCTGCAATTGGTCTTCGCCGCCCGAACAATCCATCACAAAAAGACGTTTTGAAACGGCGACTTGCGGCGCGGCAAGTCCAACGCCCTGCGCTTGATACATTGTTTCAAACATATCTTCGATGAGTTTTTTCAAACTCTCGTCAAATTCTTCGACCGGTTTGCCAACCGTCAGCAAAACAGGTTTGGGATAATAAACAATTTTCAGTCGTGCCATATAAAAATTTTACCGCAAAGATGCAAAGACGCAAAGTATTAACAAAAAATGCCGATTTTCAGCAAATTTTGACAACGGATTTCCAGCTTTATTTGTTCATTTTGTAATCGAAAGTAAGATTAACCGGGTTGTTGCAGTGATTTTAATCTTCAATGAAAACTTGAGTAACATAAATTCTGCCGTCTTTTGATTTGGCAATACCGATGCCTGTCGCCGTCCAATCGCCGTCCAAGATATTTTGCCGATGCGTCGCAGACTTCATCCAACCTTTGATGGCGACGGCATCAAAATTTCTGTAACCTTCACAATAAAAGAGGTTTTCACCAATTTTGCGCCAGTCTTTTATGCGCGAATCTTTCGCACGGTCAACCACAGTTTTTCCGTTAAAATCAGCATGGTCAAAAAAATTTTCTTTTAACATTTTCTCTGAATAACGACGCGCCACACGCGCCAAATTTTCGTCCCAATCCAAATCGTTCAAACCGCTTCTGTGCCGTTCCACGTTCACTAATTCAAAAATTTGATATTCGTCATCGGCATAACTTTTGGATAATACAGTTTGATTAATTGCAAAAAAATTCGCAGTTAACGCAATAAAAAGCGCAAAAATGACGGCTTTCGGCTTTGCAATAAACTTATTTTTCATCGAGTTCTTCTGTAAAAAAGATTCAGGAAAGAATTTTATCGCGCTTTTGATGCAGTTGCAAGGATTTAGGTTTTCCATTTTTTTCCAGCAAAAAATTACTGCGCTTGAGCTAATTTATCACTTTCTTGTCTTGTCCAATTGCACAAAATTTCGATTTGTTCATCCGAGAGTTTTGCGCTCCGATGAATCCATAAATACGACGGCAAAGGCATTTCATGTGATTCGGCTTGCTCGCACATCTGACTAAGTTTGCGCCGTTTTCGTTTTGCCTCGTAAGTATTCCAAACGGAGAGATTCATTTCGTGCCGACCTTCTTCAATATGGCGAGCCAAAAACCACGCCGAAGGCTGAATTTTTGAATACCACGGATATTGACTTTCATACGAATGGCAGTCTTTGCAGGAATTTGTCAAAATTGCTTCGACATTTTTAGGAACTTGCGTTGAGGCTTCTAAAGTTTCGGATTGATTGACCGGCGGATTTGTAAAATCGGGACGAATAAACTGAATTACAACAAATGCAGCCGCCAAAATAATTGCGGCAATTTTCAAAAACCTCTTCATAAACTTTTATTCTCAAGCAAAAAAGATTAACACAAAAATTTAACTTTCGTATCAATCTTTTCGACATCTTTATAAAAATTGGTGGTGAACTAAAAGTTTGGCGGCAGGTTTGAGAGCCATTCTGAAATTTATGCTGCCGGTTGGCGTTCCGACAAACTAAGATTTGTCTGTTAGTTGTTTCATACTTTTGTTTTGGCACGTTTGAAATCGGACGCGCCGCCGAAGAAATCGCGTGAATGCGGGACAGCCAAGTTCTCAAATTGCAGCTTGCGGTTGTCCCGCGCCGCGTTAGCTCAATCGCCGGACGAAGAACGTGAAACTCCTGCAAAACCGGAACGCAATGACGGGATAATCTTGAAGCAATGTTACAGAAGACAAGACACGAAGCGTGAAACTTCACGCTTCGTGTCTTGTCTTTGCGCGTCTTGCGGACGGTAATCAGTCCGCATTTATTGAATTCGTTTAGCGGTATGAGTAACGACGGATGGGTCGGTGCCGATAAAGTAGAACTCTTTACCCTGC
>JACCYR010000029.1 GCA_013696385.1 Acidobacteriota bacterium | reverse complement strand
GGTGAAAATCAAAGAAGCATTTCCGCGCCTGTTTCGGTAGCGGAGGTTTTGAAATCTATTGACCGCGATGTTGCAAAAAAAGCAATTGCGGCAAAAGTCAATGGCGAAGAAGTTGATTTGAATAAACAACTTTATGCGGGCGAAGAAGTTTTATCTATTGAACCAATTTTGCCCGAAACACGCGACGGTTTGGAAGTCATTCGGCATTCAACCGCTCATCTTTTAGCGGCGGCAGTTTTGGATTTATTTCCCGGAACAAAACTCGGCGTTGGTCCCGCTTTGATGGAAGACCCGCGTTATGGTTTTTATTATGACGTTATCGCGCCGCGTCAGTTAACGATTGAAGATTTGCCTGTAATTGAAAAAAGAATGCGGGCGATAGCGAAACAGAATTTACCGTATCGCCGCGAAAATGTCAGCAAAGAAGAGATTTTAGATATTTTTGAACAGCGCAACGAACCGCTCAAAAAAGAATTGGTAGATGAAAAAGTTACCGACACGGCGAGCATCTATTATATTGATAATTCACCGTTTATTGATTTTTGTTTAGGTCCTCACGTTCCGCACACGGGGAAAATTAAGGCTTTCAAATTGCTTGCTTTATCAGGTGCATATTGGAAAGGCGACGCAAATAATGAGCAAATGCAGCGGATTTACGGAACTGCTTTTGCGACGCAGGAAGAACTCGACGCTTGGACACGGCAGCGCGAAGAAGCCGAAAGACGCGACCATCGAAAAATCGGAAAGGAATTAGATTTGTTTTCGATAAACGATGATTACGGTCAAGGCTTAATTTTCTGGCATCCGAAGGGCGGCGTTATGCGGATGGAGATGGAAAATCTTCTTAAAGAAGAACTGCAAAAACGCGATTACAGTTTCGTTTTTACGCCGCACATCGCCAAACGCGAACTTTGGCGTATTAGCGGACACGAAGATAATTATGCCGACGGAATGTATGCGCCGACGAGCATTGAAGATGAAGAATATCGCCTCAAACCGATGAATTGCCCGTTTCACATCGGCATTTACAAGGCTTCTCCAAAGTCTTACCGCGATTTGCCGCAACGCTATTCGGAAATGGGAACGGTTTATCGCGCCGAACTTTCAGGAACGATTCACGGCTTAATGCGTTGTCGTGGTTTTACGGTTGACGACGCGCATCTTTTTGTGCGTCCCGACCAAGTGGGCGAAGAAGTTGCCGATTGTCTTGATTTTGCGATTTACGTTTTCAAGACCTACGGTTTCGACAACGTAAAATTTGAATTGTCGGTGCGCGGCGCGGCAGAAAATAAAGGTTATCTCGGCGCGGACGAAGATTGGGAAAACGCTGAAAATTCGTTGGCTAGTGCTTTGAAAGAACGCGGAATTTTATACGAACGAATCGAAGGCGAAGCCGCGTTTTACGGTCCGAAAATTGACATTAAAGTTGAAGATGCAATTGGTCGCATTTGGCAATTGGGAACAATTCAGCTCGATTTTAATTTGCCTGAAAGATTCGATTTGGAATATACGGGCGAAGATGGACAAAAACATCGTCCGGTAATGATTCACCGCGCTTTGTTTGGTTCAATCGAAAGATTTTTTGGCGTTTTAGTCGAACATTTTGCGGGTTCATTTCCGTTCTGGCTTTCGCCTGTTCAAATAATGGTTTTGCCGATTACCGACAGAATCAACGATTATGCTGAAAAAATTGCCAACGAGTTAAAAGAAAGCGGTTTTCGGGTTGAAGCAAATCTAAAAAGTGATAAAATCGGCGCAAAGATTAGAGATGCCCAAATCAATAAAGTTCCGTTTATGCTCGTTTTGGGCGACAAAGAATTAGAAGAAAACAAAATCACCGTGCGCGAACGAAAGACAGGCGACATCGGCGCGATGACGTTGGACGAATTTAGAGAAATGGCGCGAAAGTTGAAAGAGACTCGCGCTTTGGAAAATGGTTAGTTTGCCGAGTTTGCCGAGTTGACTGAGTTGACCGAGTTAAGACAAAGAACTCAGTCAACTTGGCAAACTCGATAAACTCGGTCAACTCTTAAAAAGAGAGGTGCAGTAATAGCAAGCAGATACAATAAAAATCGCGGAACTCGTTTCAGAGGTCCGCTCCATCGCACAAACGAGAGAATCAGAGTTCCGTCCGTCAGAGTAATAGACGAGGACGGCGAACAATTAGGTGTGATGGATTCGCGCGATGCGGTGCAAAGAGCGCGTCAGGAAGGCAAGGATTTGGTGGAAGTTGCGCCAAATGCCAAACCGCCGGTTTGCCGCATTATTGATTACGGTAAGTTTCTTTACGAGGAAAAGAAAAAAGCGGCGGAAGCCAAGAAAAAACAGGTTACGGTGCAGGTCAAGGAAATCAAATTTCGTCCCGGAACCGACGACCACGATTATCAATATCGGATGGAACGCGCCCGCGGCTGGATTGCCGATGGCGACAAAGTTCGCGCGACAATTGCTTTTCGCGGACGCGAGATGACGCACCGCGAACTCGGCGCAAATCTGCTCGCCAAACTGCGCGATGATTTAGTTGACATTGCCGATGTCGAAGTTACGCCGAAGATGGAAGGCTATCAGATGTTTGTTATTTTTGTACCGAAAAAACAGCAGGTAGCGACCAAGCAACCTGCAAAAAAGGAGTAAATTTGCTACAAAGAACACCGAGAAAATAATCAAATCTCTGTGAACTCTGTGTTCTCTGTGGCTAAAAATAAGGAGTTAAAATGCCAAAACTTAAAACACACAAAGGCGCGGCAAAGCGTTTCCGTTTCACTGCCACCGGCAAAATCAAACGCGGAAAATCGCACGCCCGTCATATTTTGACAAAGAAAACCGCCAAGAGAAAACGTCAGTTAGATAAGGATACATTGGTTTCCGAAGGCGACCAAAAGCGCGTCGAAGCGATGCTGCCGTATGGAAGAGATTAATTACGAATTTCAAATTACGAATTACGAATGTATCTTTTGCGTAATCTCGTGATTGGTAATTACAAAATATTCTATAATAATTTAGGAGTGTAAAATTATGCCTCGTGTAAAACGTGGGAACAAGCGCACCGAAAGGCGCAAAAAGATATTAGCCTTAGCGAAAGGTTATTATGGAACAAAATCGAAACTGTATCGTTCAGCTAAAGAATCGGTTGAAAAAGCGTTAAATTATGCCTATACGGGGCGCAAACTGAAGAAACGCGATTTTCGCAAACTTTGGATTGTCCGCATCAACGCAGCTTGCCGCCAGAACGGGATGAAATATTCACAATTTATACACGGACTAAAACTAGCCGAGATTGAACTTGACCGGAAAGTTTTAGCTGATTTAGCCGTCAAACAGCCCGAAGCATTTGCCGTAATTGCCGGACAAGTTAAAGACGCAATCAGCAACAATCAACCGCTGACGGCTTAGAATTGTAATTTGATTGAAATATAACGCAGGCGGACACAGTTTTTATTTGTGTTTGCCTGTGTTATATTTTTTTTACTATGCTGCAAGGACTAAGAACCGTAATTTATAAGGTTGCCGAGTTAGAAAAAGCCAAAAATTGGTATTCAAAAATTCTCGGTATCGAGCCGTATTTTGATGAACCGTTTTATGTCGGCTTCAATGTCGGCGGTTTTGAATTAGGACTTGACCCGGACATTTCGGATTTGACTAAGGGCAATAATTTGGTCGTGTATTGGAGCGTGAAAAACTGTGGCAAATCTTTTCAAAAACTTTTGGAAAACGGCGCGAAAACTCATTCCGAGCCGCGTGATGTCGGCGGCGGAATTATTGTCGCATCTGTTTTTGACCCGTTTGAAAATGTGTTTGGAATTATCGAAAACCCGCATTTTAAAATAGAAAATATCGAATAGCTTAGAAATTAAATGAAGTAGCGAGGTAAGCATTCGGACATAAAGTTGGTGCTTTATTTGCAGTTAAACAAAAGCGTTTTTTATCAAAATCCTCTTGTGCTAAAATCAAGTTATGGAAAGTGTTCTTAATCTATCACTAAAAGAAGTGGCGATGTCGGCAATCAACCAAAAATTGATTTTGCAAGGCATCGGTTGGGACGTTTATGAACAAATTTTAGAAGAATATAAAGATTCAAACGGGCTTCATTTTGCATTTGACGATGGTTTCTTGGAGGTCGAAGTGCCATTAGCTAACCACGAAATTCCAATTGGTATTCTTTCGGATTTGATTACGACAATTTGTGTAGAATCGGATATTGATTTTCGTAACGTCGGCTCAACCACATTTCGCAAACGCGCAAAAGCAAAAGGCTGTGAACCTGACACAGCTTTTTACATTCAAAATGAAAGTTTTATTCGCGGACTTTTGGAAATTGATTTGAGCAAAAATCCGCCGCCTGATTTGGTCATCGAAGTTGATGTTACAAGTCCTTCGCTTAATAAATTGCCGATTTATGCGGCTTTGGGAGTTTCAGAAGTTTGGCTCTACAAAGGCGAAAAAGTTATTTTCTACAAACTTTACGGCGGAGTTTATCAGGAAATTTCAAATAGTTTATCGTTACCGATTTTGTCGAGTGAAAAAACAACCGAATTTTTACAAAAAGGCTTGAAAGAAAGTTCTTCCAAATGGTTTAAAGAAGTCCGCCGATGGGCAAATAAAAGATGATTGAACAAAAACGACAAGTCGAAAAAATCCGCGAAGCGTTCAATCAAGAGTTTGGACGCTTCAATAATTTGAACACTCAAAATTTAAGTTTGAGCGAAGCCGAAACTCTGCAAAAGGAACTTGGCGAAATTCGTATTAAACACACCGGCAAAAAATCTGAAATTTCTGGCTTGAATAAATTTATCGGACAAGTTGCGCCCGAAGAACGTGCTGAATTCGGCAAACTTATCCAATCGCTCAGTTCTGAAGTTAGCCGTGCTATTGAAAAAGCCGAACTCGCGCTCAAAACTTTCATCGAAAACATAAAAATTGAGCGTGAAAAGCTAGACGTAACTTTGCCCGGAAATCGTCCTCGTGTCGGACATCTTCATCCGATTACGCTCCTTCGTCAAAAGATTGAAGATATTTTCGTGTCTTTGGGCTACGCCATTGAAGACGACCGCGAAATCGAAACCGATTATTACAATTTTGACGCGCTCAACATTCCCGAAGGTCATCCGGCGCGGGAATCGCAAGATACTTTTTATGCAACGCACGGTTTCGCGCTTCGTTCGCAGACTTCAACCGTGCAGATTCGCGCGATGGAACGGCGCGGCGTGCCGATTCGCATTATCGCGCCGGGCAGAGTTTTCCGCCGCGACACGCCTGATCTAACGCATACGCCGATGTTTCACCAAATCGAAGGTTTGTGCGTGGACAAAGGAATTACGATGGCTCATCTGAAAGGCACGGTTGCCGAATGGCTGCGCCGTCTGTTCGGCAAAGAAACGCGCATTCGCCTGCGCCCATCTTACTTCCCTTTCACCGAGCCGAGTGCGGAATTTGATTTTTCGTGTTTCAAATGTGGCGGCACGGGCGAATTTGAACACGAACGCTGTCGCCCGTGTAAAGGTTCAGGTTGGATTGAACTCGGCGGTTCGGGAATGGTTCACCCGAATGTTTTGCGAGCCTGCAATGTTGACCCGCAAGTTTATTCGGGCTTTGCGTTTGGCTTCGGCTTAGAGCGAATGTGCGCCTTGATGTATTCGCTCGACGATATTCGCTTGATGTTCGAGAACGATGTGAGATTTTTGGAGCAGTTTAGGTAAATTAAGTTATATGATTATCAGTTATAACTGGCTGAAAGATTTGGTTGAAGTAAATTTGTCGCCGCAGGAATTGGCGAATGAGTTGACGAAAGTCGGCTTGGCAGTTGAAGGCGTTCACCAAGCAAATGATGATTTTGTGTTTGATATTGATTTGACTTCAAACCGTTCGGATTGTCTTTCGCATCTTGGAGTTGCGCGAGAAATTCGCGCCATTACGAATTACGAATTATTAATTACTAATCACAAAGACCAAAAACCAAAAACCGAAGACCAAAACGTAGTAACAATTCAAGATGCAGATTTGTGCCATCGTTTCACCGCAAGAATTATCCGCAATGTAAGAATTGCGCCGTCGCCCGATTGGTTAAAAAAACGGCTTGAAGCGATTGGCGAGCGTACTATTAATAATGTCGCGGACATTTCAAATTATGTAATGCACGAACTCGGTCAGCCAATGCATGCTTTTGATTTTAATAAATTAGCTGAAAATCGGATTGTTATCCGTCGCGCAAGAAACGGCGAAACAATTAAGACTTTGGACGAAGCTCGTCGTAAATTAAATGACACAATGCTGGCGATTTGCGACGCGGAAAAGCCGGTCGCCGTCGCGGGCGTGATGGGCGGTTTCGATTCGGGAATTACGGAAGAAACAACCAATGTTTTATTGGAAGTCGCTTATTTCAAACGCGAAAATATTCGGCAAACTTCGCGCAAATTAAATTTAACAACCGAAGCAAGTTACCGTTTTGAGCGTGGCGTTGACATCGAAAATCTGATTCGTGCATCGAACCGCGCAACCGAATTAATTTGTGAATTAGCAAACGGTGAAGCAGGCGAATTTGTTGACGTTTATCCGACAAAATTTGTGCCGAATAAAATTCAATCGAAAGATATTCAATTTGCGGTTAAACGTCTGACAGGTTTGGATGTCGAAAAAAACGAAATTTTAAGAATTTTAAACGCGCTTGGAATTCAATCAAAGAGTGAAACAATTTATCTTTCACCGTCTTGGCGACACGATTTGGCGATTGAAGAAGATTTGGTCGAAGAAGTTGCGCGGATTTATGGTTATGATAAAATCGCCGAAGAACTTCCGCCTTCGGTAAATGCTGGCGAATATCAGCCGAATGAAATGAGGAAATTGCATTTGCGGCAAACGCTGGCAAATCTCGGTTTTGACGAAGCAATAAATTATAGTTTTATTGATACGCACAGCGACGAAAAATTTGAGTTGATTCCAGATTTCGTTCACGAAAATTTGGATGAAAAATTTATTTCGTTGAAAGATTCTATCATCGAAGGCGCAACGCGGATGCGTCCAAGTCTGCTTTCGGGTTTGCTGGATGCGGTTCGGACAAACTTTAATCATCGGCGGCGCGATATAAAATTATTTGAACTGGGCAAAGTCTTTTCGGCTTCAGATAAGGAAAACGATTTGCCCGAAGAAAAAGAACTTTTCGCGCTTGTTGTAACGGGCAGCGAAACTTTGCAAAACAAAGCGATGCCGCTTCGTGAATATGATTTTTATGACGCGAAAGGCGCGCTCGAAAGTGCGGCAAATGCTTTGAATATTCCCGCGCTCGAATTTAAAACCAAAGACGTGAAACATTTAAGAAAAGGTCAATCGGCAGCAGTTTTATTTAATGGAAAACAAATCGGTGCAATTGGGCGATTAACAGATGAAATCACTTCGGCGTATAAATTTAAGCAACCTGTTTTTGTCGCCGAAATTAATTTGCAAGTCTTGCTTGAAGCCAAAGAGCAAGAAGTTTTGTATAAACCTTTACCTGTTTTCCCATCAATCGTGCGCGATGTTTCTTTATTGGCAAATCGAAGCGTAAATTTTGCCGATATTAAACAAGCAATCGAAGCGGAAAACTTTGAACTTCTCCGAAAGGTTGGATTTGTTGACGTTTATGAAGGCGAAGGAATGATGAACAATGAGCGTTCAATTACGATTAGGCTCGAATATCGAAGTAATGAACGAACTTTGCTCGAAGAAGAAGTCGAAAAAATTCACGCCCGGATTTTGCAAAATATTGAGTCAAAATTGGATGTCAAACAAAGGTTATGAGAGATTTAGTATTCTGTTTTTAAGTTTCCTTATGTTTTGAGTTCCAACTTTAGTTGGCTATTATACGGAAACAATTTAGGTTGGTATCGAAAGATTTATTTGAAAAATAGTTAACAGTTAAGAGTTTATAATTTATAGTTTTCTGACCATTTTTCAGAACAAAATTTAACGCACACTAACCTAAATTGTTTCTGTATTAGTTTGCGAAGAGCTAACTAAAGTTGGAACTCAAAACGCTCCGCAAAATGTTAAATGACTTAAAAAACACAGTATTTAGTTTAATCGAATCTTTACAATTATTTTGCGCTTAAAAATAAAAGAGTTATGCCTTCAGACGATATTAACTGAAAGCATAACTCTTTTTATCTTCAACAAATCAACTGATTTTATTTTACCGCCGTCGTAGTTTGGGTTTCTTTTGGATCATAGGGCGAAGCCAGATATTTCTGGATGGCTTGTTGGGCGTTGTCGTAATTATCGCCAAGGGTTTCGGCGCGTTTGTAAGCGGCAACGGCGCGTGTCCGGTCGCCTTTTGCATCGTAGGCGTTGCCCATTTTGATATTTGCCCAAACCGCCAGCCACGCCGGACGCAGATTTCCGCCTAAAACGGCTTTGAAATTATCTATCGCTAAATCGTAGTTGCGCTGTTCAAGAAACAGCAAACCTAAATTATAATAAATCCAGGAATTTGAGCGGTCTAATTTGAGTGCGGCTTCAAACTGCTGCTGCGCTTCAACGTAGTTTCCTTCTTTGAATTGCTCGATGCCGCGCCGCGCTATCGAAGAAATCCGTAATTCATCGGAGATTCGCAAAATTTTATAATTTGGGTCAACGACAACTTCAAGCGGTTTTCCGTCGGATTCGATATTAAAATCCGCGCTCGAATCTTCTATCTGAACCGTTTCGGTCTTTAACCCATTTTCGCCTTCGGCGCGAAGCTGCAGTTCGAGCGGCAAGCGAAGATTGTCATAATTTTCTTTAACCGTTCCGCGAGTAACAAATTTCCCTCCGCGAGTACGGATAATTTGATAATCGACCTGAAATTCGGGAACGCCCGTGCCTTCGACCCAACGCGCAAAAAAGTAACGCATATCTTTTCCCGAAACCTGCGTTGCCAATTTTTCAAAATCGTCAATCGAAGCATTTTTGCCGCGATATTGCTGTAAAAATGTGCGCAGCAATTGATTGAATTTTTGCTCGCCGAGCGTGTCGCGTAAAAGTTTGAAAACAAACGCGCCCTTCCCAAACATCAGGTATTGATAAGCCACCGATTGGTCATCCAAAACGGCAGGCGTGCGCGACAGTGAAGCGGTTTGTTCAAAGGTCAGAGATTTTTCAAGCAATTCGCGCCGCAAATTTTCAAGTTTTGCGCCCGACAGCAAACTTTCCCGCAGAGCATACGCGCTGTATTCCGCCAAACCTTGCGAAATCCAAGCATCATCAAAGGACTTCAAGCCAACAGTCAAACCCCACCATTGAAAAGCGGCTTCGCGCTGAAGGCGTTCTTCGGTGATTTCACGCGATTGCTCAAACAAACGGTCAGCCATAAAAATCATTCCCTGTGTCGAATAAAAATCGAGGCTTTCGTCATCAATCTGCACGACTATCATTTGCTTGCCGCCTTCGGTTGCGCCGTATTTGTTGGTGTAAAATTCAAGTGCGCGTCCTAAAGTTTCCCCGTAAGCGGCAACTTGCGCGTCATTCCCCGGTTTTGTGTAAAACTGCAAATTATATTCGCCAAATTTTAGATTTTTATTAATGTATTTTCCGTAAGCAAAGTTTCCGACAAGTCCCGGTTGGTTGCGGACATAATGGTATTTACCGCCGGTTTGCGAAACGGGCGTGTCGCTGAAACCGACAACTTGATAACCGCCCGGAAGCGAAATTGAAATGTCTGATGTTGCTTGGTCAGCCGCATATTCGTGAAATGGAAACCAACGCGCCGCATACATTAAATAACCATTATTTGTTCCAACGTAAGCAAGTCTTTTGGTCAGAAGCGGTCCGCCCGACGGCGTAGTCAACACGCCGCTGTATTTAAAACGCAAGGTAATAGGCGTGTTTTTCGTTACGACTTCGCCCAAATCAATTTTGATGCTCGGACCCAAATCCGACACGCCGACTTGGTCTTGGATAAATGTAACCTGACTCGGCGCAGTTGATATTGCAGTTTTGCTTTTCGGCTGCGAAGTTGCAGCGGCTGAGTTCTGGCGCGTTACGCTTTCGACTTTTAATGAACCGTTTAGTTCAAATGTAACCGTGCGGGTGTCTTCAAGCGGCGTAAAATTTACGTCAACCGTCGCATTTAGTTTATTTTCATTCGGCACAAGCTGCACGTCCATTACATAATTTGACACATCAAATTGCGAGCGTTTAACTTGCTGTGCCGCCGCCGCAAATGAAAACAAGCAGATAACCAAACTCAAACCAAACACGCGAAAGATATTTTTCTTAAAATTATTCATTACTTTGCTCAGAAATCTCAACTTAAAATTTTTGTTAAAACTTTTGCTGTTTATGATGTTTGAAAAACTTAAATCGTTGGCTTCCTCAAATTGTGAATAGTTTTATCTGATTTATCGTTTTGCGATAAAATCCAACAACTCTGCAGTATTTGGTAAAGCCGTTCTTGCGCCAATTTCGCGGCATTTGAGAGCGGCGACGGCGTTTGCCATTTCTGCCGAAATTTCCACCGTTTCGCCCGTCAGCAAGCCATACAAAAAACCGACGCGAAACGCATCGCCCGCGCCGGTTGTGTCCTTGCAGCCGTTTGGCGCTTCGTAGCCTTTTGTTTCGATGAATTCGTTTTCACACAAAACAAGCGAACCTGTTTTGCCCAAAGTCATTCCAACAATCGCGCAGCCGAAACGCCGGTTTATCTCGC
>JACCYR010000432.1 GCA_013696385.1 Acidobacteriota bacterium | reverse complement strand
GACAACGCTTTATTGTAATCGGTTTCGGCGCGGATTTCCGCATTTCGCGCATTTGTTAAAGTGTTTTCGCGCTGGAAAAGCAGAAATGTAGTTGAGCGTCCGACTTCAAAAAGTTTGCGTTCGCCTTGTAATTGAATTTCGGCATTTTCACGCGCTCGTCGCGCCGTTAAAACTCTCTGCCGCGCCGTTTCAACCGCTTGCACGGCATTGCGGACTTCGGCAATAACGGTTTGTTCCTGCGAGCGCATCTGGGCATCGGTTTGCTGCTGCTGGATTCGCGCGCCTGCCAGATTTGCTTTTGCGGTTTGATTTCGTAGAGGAAACGAAAAAGTTACGCCAACCGAATAATTCGGCGAGTCGGTGCGAAAGAGATTTCTGAGCGATTGAAATGAGCCGCCGTTTAGAAAATTCGGCGTGCCTTGCGGCGCGACTTGCGGTATGTCATTTAGACTAAGCGGCGGCAGAAACGGATTTTGTCCGGCTCGTAATATGTTTATTTGTGAAAGCAGAAACGAATCCGCATTGGTCGCAATGCCGGGAACGATAATCGGAAATGGCGTAGTCGTTGATAAATTTTGACCGCCGAGAGATAAACCTCCGAGTGAAAAAGAAGAAACTAAATCAATCTGCGGTTTGGTTTGATTTTTGAAGTAATTTATATCAATCGTATTGATTTCCTTTTGCAGTCGCAGGCGATTAAGTTCGGGACGATTGTCAATTGCATCTTTGACTGCATCATCAACAATAATCGGTTCATCGCTGATTACAGGTTTGTCAGTCGGGACGATTGATTCCGACCATTCCGGCGCATTCGGGTCGCGCAGAAGAAGCGTTTTTAAAGTGTTTTCCGTAATCGAAACTTGTTGAGTGGCAAGCAAAACGTCGCCTTCACGGTTGGCAAGTTCGGTAGCAACTTCAGCGCGAGCCAGCGGCGCAGCCGCACCGGCTTCGATTCTGGCTTCAACTTGACGCAGATTTTCTTTCGCTAAATTCAAATTTGCCAAGCGGTTTTGCTGGTCGCGCAGAGCAAAAACTAAATCCCAATAAGCACGTTGAACCTGCGAGATGACATCTAGGGTTTGACGGCGAAAATCGGCATCGGATTGCTGCAGGCGTTTGCGCTGAATTTTTATCTGTCGCCGCGTATTATCAATACTGAAATTGCGAAAAAGCGGCTGCGTATAATTCACGCCCAGATTGCTGAAATAAGTTGTGCTGGCGGAAGTTCCAAGTGCGGAAGTTTGATTAAAAGTCGTATTGTTTTGCGAGTTTCTGCCGGTCTGACTGTTGTTGAAAAATGAACTGATAGTGCCGCCGCCGCGCCGGATAAGTTTATCAACTCCCGCGTTCACGCGAAAATCGTTGGAGGCGGTTGAACCAGTTGTAGAACTTCTTGAAAATGTCGGAGCAACGGTAAAAATCGGATCATAATTTCCGAGCAGCGAGCGCAATTGGGTTTCCTGAAAGCGCACATCATCACGCGCTACTTCAATATTGTTGTTGTTTTCCAGAGCCTTACGAATCGCTTCGTTAAGCGTCAACGGCATAGTTTGCGAGGTCTGCACGCCAACCCGATTTAACAAAGTCGGGGAACTATTCACCGACATTTCAACCGGCTTTTTATTGAAGACTTTTATCTCTTCCGTTAAAGTTTGGGAAAATTCTTTTTTACCGGCTTGGTTGTCGGCAATTTGCGGTTTGCTGTCTTCGGTTTGGGCAAAAGTTTGTGCTGCGCCCAGATTAAGCAAAAAGGCGGAAAGACAACAGAAAAAAATAAAACGCTTAGATAATGTCATTAAATATGGCTCCGAATTTTGAATTTATTATTAAAAATGAATATAAACTCAAAATTTTCTACGCTCAAAAGATTTTGATTGTTTCAATAATTTGACTTGCGCCTGGATGAGAACAAATTTAATTTAATTGTTTATAATGGATAAATAAGGGAAACTTTGAACTTTAACGAGATATAAGTTATCTTCAAGTTTTTAATACACAGAGTTATTTTAGGAGGATATTTTTAAAAAATGGCGATTAAAGTAGGTATAAACGGTTTCGGACGCATCGGGCGCAACGTGATGCGAGCCGCACTCGGCGATAAAGATATTGATTTTGTAGCGGTTAACGATTTAACCGACACGAAAACTTTAGCCCACCTTTTAAAATACGATTCGGTAATGGGAAATCTTGAACACGATATTACTGCCACCGAAAATTCAATAAAAGTTGACGGCGACGAATTTCGCGTTTTTTCGGAGAAAGATCCGGCGCAGATTCCTTGGGACGAAGTCGGCGCGGAAATCGTTATTGAATCAACCGGCAGATTTACAAAGGCGGAAGAAGCGGGAAAACATCTGCGCGGTTCGGTCAAAAAAGTTATCATTTCCGCGCCCGCCAAAGGCGAAGACGTTACAATTGTTCTCGGCGTGAACGAAGAAATGTATGACGCGGATAAACACGACATCATTTCAAACGCATCCTGCACAACTAATTGTCTTGCGCCGGTTGCCAAGGTAATTCACGAAAAATTTGGTATCAAAAACGCTTTGATGAATACAATCCACTCTTATACAAACGACCAGCAGTTATTGGATTTACCGCATAAGGATTTGCGCCGCGCCCGTGCCGCCGCGCTTTCGATAATTCCGACCTCGACCGGCGCGGCAAAAGCCGTCGCGCTCGTCATTCCCGAACTCAAAGGTAAATTCGAAGGAATTTCCGTGCGTGTCCCGACTCCGAATGTGTCCTTAGTTGATGTTGTGATGAATCTCGAAAAGGAAACGACGACTGAAGAAGTTAATCAAGTTTTGAAAAACGCGGCAAACGAAGAGTTAAAAGGCATCTTGGCATTTTCGGAAGAACCGCTCGTTTCGATAGATTTTCGCGGTAATCCGAATTCTTCGATTATTGACGCGGAAAATACAAAAGTCATTGGCGGGACAATGGTAAAAATTCTTTCGTGGTATGACAACGAATGGGGTTATTCATGCCGTGTGCGCGATTTGGTGAAATTTATTGCTGATAAAGGCTTGTAAAAATTATTGACAGGAATGAAGAGGATAGACAGGGATAAAAAGAGTAAATTTATCATTTTCTTTTATCCCTTTCATCTTCTCCATCCCTGTTAAATTTTTCTTCAAATTGTTATGAACAAGAAAATTATTAAAGACATTGACATCAAAGGCAAACGAGTTTTTATCCGGGTTGATTTCAACGTGCCGATAAAAAACGGCACAATCGAAGACGACACGCGAATCAAAGGCGCGTTGCCGACGATAAAATACGCGATGGAACAAGGCGCGAAAGTTATTTTGGCTTCGCATTTGGGCAGACCTTTAAAAGATAAAAAGAAGGCGGAAGAAAAGGGAATGCCATACGACGCAAGTAAATACAGCTTAAAACCGGTTTATGAATATCTGCGCCAAATGCCTGAATTCCAAGACATTTCAACACACGGCGTTGAACCTGTCGAAATGCCGAAAGACGGAACTGCATTGGGCAGAGCCGAAGTCAAAAACGATAAAGTTTTCTTTATAAACAATTGTATCGGCGATGAAGTTAAAGAGCGCGTCAATCAATTAAAAGAAGGTGAAGTCTTGCTCCTCGAAAATCTTCGCCTGCACGCCGAAGAAGAAAAAAATGACGAAAGTTTTGCAAAGGAGTTAGCCGAACTCGCCGACGTTTACGTCAACGACGCTTTTGGCGTGGCGCATCGCGTACACGCCTCGACTGTCGGAATCACGAAATTTGTTGATACGGCAGTCGCCGGTCTTTTGATGGAAAAAGAACTCGAATTTTTATCGAAAGCCTTAGACAATCCCGAACGCCCGTTTGTTGCAATTTTAGGCGGCGCGAAAGTTTCCGACAAAATTCCCGTTATCGAATCTTTGATTGAACGCAAAGTTGATAAATTATTAATCGGCGGCGCGATGGCTTACACATTTTTTAAAGCCAACGGCTACACCGTCGGCAAATCTCTCGTCGAAGATGAAATGATGCCGAAGGCAAAGGAAATAGAACAAATGGCGCAAGAGCAAGGCGTAGAACTGCTTTTACCAACTGACCATCAGGTTGTTGACAGCTACGACCCGCTCAATTCGCGCAAAACTATTCCCGTAGATTTTACCAACACAGGCTTAGTCGGTTTAGACATCGGAGCGGAAACCGTCGAGATTTTCAAAAATGCAATTAAAGGCGCGAAAACAATCGTCTGGAATGGTCCGATGGGAATGTTTGAAGAAAAACCATTTGACGAAGGCACAATTGCGGTTGCCAAAGCCGTTGCCGAAGCTACGACAAACGGTGCAACTTCAATTGTCGGCGGCGGCGATTCGGTTTCGGCAGTCAATCAAGCCGGACTTGCCGACAAGATTTCACATATTTCTACCGGCGGCGGCGCGACACTCGAATTTTTAACCGGAGATGTTTTGCCCGGTGTCGAGGCGTTGGATGATAAATAGATCTTTTTACTTTTAAATAAATCAGATTCAGCAGCGAGAAACGAAGACATTGCACATTTTGCGGATTATCAGAAAACAAAGGTTGAAAAAAGCCTGTCGGACAATTACAATCAAAGTTTGAGTTTTAAAGGCGCAACATTCGCTTTGAAACCAACGAAAGTAAAGAAACTTTCATCAAAGAAAGTAATTAAAATTGGAAGATAAACTTTCAATCAAATTGATGAAGGTTAATTTTGGAGGCTATAAATTTGAGTTCTAAAGCA
>JACCYR010000431.1 GCA_013696385.1 Acidobacteriota bacterium | reverse complement strand
AACCGTGCCATCGTAGGCGCGTGTGTCGCCCCACATTTCAAGATAATGTTTTTCCGAAACGTGCCAATGACAAAGTTCGGCGGTTTCGTCGCCATACATTCCGACGTGAACGCGAAGCGGAATTTTATTCATTCTCTCTAGATTCAATTTCAAATCGGAGGGCGTGTTATAAACCGGATTCGCGCCCAAAATGACAAGCATTTTCACCGCGCCGCCGTCAATTTCACTAATCAGTTGGCGCAAATTTTCAACTTGGAGCATTTCTGCATTCGGATGCAGCGGTTCTGTATAAACAACCGTCTGCCCGACATTTCCGAGCGCGGAATTTATTGCGTGAGCCAGCGCGTGAACAACCGGCGGTTGATTATCGCCTGCAACGACGATTGACCTGCCTCTGTGTTCGAGCAAATCTTTCGCCATCGTGTCAATCCACTGCACGGTTTTCGGCGTAAAACCAGCGATTGACGGATTTGCGCCCGAAACTCCCAGAGCCGCCGCCATCGCTTTGGCAATTTCCGGCATCTGACTCGGTTTAACCGGCAAACGGTGGTCGGATTTCGCACCCGTTAAACTCATTGTCGTTTCGACGACGTAAAGCCTGTTTATATCTTTCTTTTCTTCGGAAAAAGCACGGGCTTTGGTGTAATCTTTGATATAGCGAACATTAAAACCCGAAAATATATCGGCATCGAGCGACAAAACCCGGTCGGCTTGGTCAAATTTATAAACTGTGTGAGCGGGCGAACCAAAAGCCATCTGTGCGCCAGCCATTGCATTATCGGTGTTGACCGGCTGATATTGATATAATCTGGCATTCGGAAGTTCGATAAGAATTTGCTTGAATTGACTAATAAGTGTCGGCGAAGTAACAGTTTCGGTTAAAAATCGAATACCTGCGCCGCCGTCCGCACGATTCTCATCAATCGCGGCGCGAATAGCGGTCATAAAATTTTGCCAGGTTGTCGGATTTCCGCGATAAAGAGTTTCTTGCGAACGATCCGGGTCATACATCTGCAAAAGCGAGGCTTGCGCGAAAACATCAGTTGCGCCCAAACTTCCCGGATGTTCGGGATTACCTTCGATTTTAGTCGGACGACCTTCGTTTGATTTGGCAAGAAGTCCCGTCGCAATGCCGCCGAGCGACATCGCCGTTGCAAAATACAAAGCTTTTCCCGGCACGATTCCTTCGGGCTGGCGAACATACGGCACGATTTTTTCCGCCGGTTGAATCACGCAGCCGCTCAATCCGGCAAATGCTAAAGACGCGCCCATCACTTTTATAAAGTTGCGGCGGCTCAAACCGTCTTCCCATTCTTCGGCTTGGCTTGGATATTCGTGCTTGATGAATTCTTCAAATTCCGGCGCATCAGCAAATTCTTCGACGCTCCGCCAATAATCTTTTCCGCTCTTTTGGAGAATTTTATCTCGCAGTAATGCAAAGTTAGTTTTGCTGTCTTTGCTGGGCATTTTATTTTTGATTCCTTAATTTATAATTCCAAATTCCAGATTTATCTTCTAATTTGGAATCTGGAATTATCTGTGACAAGTCGAACAACTCGTCAACAATTCTCTGCTGCGGATTTTGTAATCCGTCCACAATTGATGTCTCTCGTCCGTCGTTAAATCGTCGGGATTCCAATTCATATTGTAAATTTCCGATTTCGGACGGATATATTTTTCCGGCTCGCGATGGCATGCTAAACACCATTCCATCTGTAGAGTATTAACCTGAAAGACGGAAGGCATCGTGTCAATCTGCCCGTGACAGGTCGAGCAGCCGACACCTTTGGCAACGTGAATGCTGTGATTGAAATACGCATATTCGGGCAAATCGTGAACTCTTACCCATTCAATCGGCTTATTTGTTCGATAACTTTCACGAACCGGTTCAAGATACGGGCTGTCCGACCAAATCTGGCTGTGGCAGTTCATACAAGTCTGCGTCGGCGGAATTCCTGCCGAATACGAAGTTTCAACCGATGTATGACAATAGCGGCAATCAATGCCGTCGTCGCCCGCATGGTGTTTATGGCTGAACTGGATGGGCTGCTGCCTTTCCGTGTAACGTCCGGTCAGATAAGAAGAACGTGCAATCTGCGTATAAACAAAAAACGCTACGCCTCCGAGAAGTATTGCAACGACTATACTTATTTTCGCAACATTGTTTGCTGCGCGATGAAATATCTGTGCCATTTTTTATCTCTTGCCCACAATTTATAGTTTGCCGAGTCCTGAATTCTCACAAATTTAAGGTAAATTTAATAAACTCAAGTTTTTTATTTATTAAGACTTCTTGTAAAACCTAAAATTGATTTTACAGAATCTCACAAATTCCGCAAATTCTACCATAAAAATAAATTTTTTACAGACTTTGTGCAAGTTTTCACTAAATAAGTTTAACTGATAACGCTGATTAAACTTTCCAATTTTTGCATTATTACGGCTCGACCAAAAGCAAAGCGACACCGACAGCGGCGGCATTTTCACCAAGTTCGCCTTCGACAATTTCGGTTGCTTCAAACGACGGCGCAAAAGCAAGTTCCCGTGCACGTTGAATAATTGCGTCTAAAACCAAATGTCCGGCTTGCAAAATCTCGCCGCCGACGACAATTTTTTCAATGTTGAGTAAGTTGATAACTCCGGCAAGTGCCGTGCCGATATATGTTCCCGTTCTTTCGAGCATCATTTGGGCAAAATCGTCCTCTTTTTGCGCCGCCCGCACGACATTCGACAACCTAATCTCCTCTTCAGTTAATTTGCTTAACGAGGAAGTTTGGTCTTGATGAAAACGGCTTCGCGTGCGCCGGACGATATTGGCGGTAGAGGCAACATCTTCAAGTTTTACTCCGTCCGAATTAATGGCGATATGTCCGAATTCACCGGCGAAACCGGACGCGCCGCGCCAGATTTTGCCGTTTAAAATCAATGCTCCGCCGATGCCTGTGCCGAGCGTCGCGTAAAACATACTTTTTGAATCGCGCCCCGCACCTTGCAGAAATTCGCCGTAAGCGGCGGCGTTGGCATCGTTTTCAATCGTAATTTTCAATCCGGTAGCAGTTTCCAGTTCGGTTAAAAAATCAATTTGCTCGTGTTCGGGAATAAAAGTTGAAAAAGCAACTCGTTTTGTCTGCGCGTGAACAAGTCCCGGCACGGCAATCCCGATTTTGTCAAAACCGCCAAATTTACTCTTTAATTGATTGATAAAATTGACGAGTTGAGCAAAAGTTTCTTGATTTTTGTCCGTCGCAACTTGATAAACATCCGTCAAAACACCGTTTCTATTTATGCAGACGGCTTTCAGAGCAGAATTGGAAACTTCAACGCCGATAAGTTTTTCGATGTTCACAGTGCTTTCGCTCATCACTTTATAAAACCTTACTCTGTTATTATTTAGCTGAGAAACTAACGCGATTTTAGACACTCCTCTTAAAACTGTCAAACGAGGCAGCAATATCTTTTTGAATGGCTTTAAATACTTTTTACAAAGAAAAAGCTATTTGGTTTGATAGCTTTTTCTACCAAACAAATAGCCTTTCGATGTTTTTGCTTGTTAAATTATTGGTTTGAAAGTATCTATTTTACTGCTGTTGACCCAACGGCAATCGGCGGATTTCCGCTAAGTAATTTCTTACCTTATCAGCAAAAATAAAATCTCTATCGTTTTCCAATCTTATTAAATTGCTTAGTTTAAATTGCTTAGTGCCTGCGGGTATCGCTTTAGGTCAAAATATGATTCACCGAGCAAGAAAGCACTTTGTTTTCCATAAGGAGTATTCGGATGCATTAGGGTTATCGTATTTAGAATGTCCTCTGCTTGGTTAAATCTCATCCCGCTAAACATATAATCCTGTAGTGAACTGTTTTTTATCAAATTATATGCAGCCAAATTTGCACCCGTTGGCATTTTTATTTCGATGCTTACTTTATTTGATTCTATAAGCTGCGTTCCGTCATCATTGGAAAGCGCGGCTCGTATTTCATAAATTCCCGGTTCGGGAAAATACCTATTTAAGCCAATCGCTATCAAGCCTTTTGTTTCCGAACTGGTTCCAGGCGCGACTTGAGTATTTATGAAATACGCAAGGATACTTAACGGACTTTGATTGCCGATTGCTACTCTTCCATTGTCGCCAATCTTTCTAACATACATCCCAATAGGAGTGAAACCGAAAAGAATTTTCCTGTAACCCATCGTTGGCTGATTAGTTTTATTACTTTGTTTAATCACAATCGGAATCGGTTGTAACGAAAGCAATATTTGTTCTGGCAAAACAATCTCAAGTGTTAAATCAGTAAACGGTCGAACTTCCACATTGGGCTGTTCTGTTTGTTTATTCTGAGCTAAAATGTCAACGACGCTTTGCAAAAACACAAGCAAAATAAAACCAATAATAATCTTGAACTCTTTTTTCAATGCCATTAGCTTATTCTTTCACCAGTATCTAAGTCAATACTTTTTTGATTTTCCATTCAATTATTTATTTTCGTTATATGTGCTTTTTGCAAAGTTGAAAATTTTCCTTTGACTCAAATAGTTTTGAAAGTTACTCTTTGATAGTTGTTTCTTGGAAATAAAATCTTTCACATATGGAACATATATCAGAACTAATCGAAACTTACGGCATTTACGCGGTGTCTGTACTTTGCACGGTTGAAGGCGATATTACTTTGCTTTTATCGGGCGCGATGGCACACGGCGGTTTTTTCGGACCATACAGTTTTTTGAAGGTTTTTCTCGCCGGAACGCTCGGCGGTATGGTTGGCGATACCATCGGTTATACGATTGGACGGACTTTTCGTAATTCGGTTGCGGATTATCGTTTTTACAAAATGGCGCAGCCGCGCATCGAAAACCTGATTGACAAGTTCGGTGGATTTGCCATTATTATTTCAAAATACATCTATGGCATTCGGGTGGCGATGTGTCTTTCTTACGGCATCGGCAAAATGCCTTTTCCGCGCTTTTTGCTGCTCGACGCTATTAGCTGTTCGCTTTGGGCTTTGCTGTTGGCGGGTGTCGGTTATTTCTTTAGCGGCGCGATAATCGGCATTATCGGCGATTTTAAGCAAATCGGTATTGCGCTGTTTTTTATCGTGATGGTCGGCATAATAGCTTTTTATTTGATTGAACGTTACTGGCTTTCGGAAAAGGTCGAGGAAGTAAATCCGGAAACGATTCATAGGATAGAAGAAAAAATACACAATATAGAAGAGGTCGGCAAAGAAAAACTGCACGACCTCGGCGAGCGGCTTCATTTAACAGGTTCGCCTAATAAAGAAGATGGGGAGAAAGGGAAAAAAGGAGAAAGGGAGAAAGGCGACGCGGAGAGGTCAGAACCGTCTGCGATAGCGGGCGGGCTGCAGTCTTCCGAATACCGAAAACCGAAGACCGAAGACCGAAAAATTTATGATAATCGAATCATCTGCTCCGACGAGAGTTGATTTAGCGGGCGGAACAATTGATATTCCGCCGCTTTTTCTTTTTC